>JBGCDW010000062.1:0-20892 GCA_045105775.1 Aureispira sp. | reverse complement strand
AATCAAAAACTACCACGTCTCTACCAAAGAGCTTCAAGACAAGGTATTGTTCTTAAGAACGCTCCAAGAAGGTGGCTCGCACCACAGTTTTGGTATCCACGTGGCCAAAATGGCGGGTATGCCGCGCTATGTCGTTGAGCGTGCTCAAGAAATTCTAGCACAGCTCGAACAAAAAAGCATTGATGCAGGCGATCTCAAACAAAAAGTGGAACGCATCAAAGCCTCCACCACCCAATTGAGTTTCTTTGATGCTGCGCCCGATCCCCAATTTGTCGCCCTCCAAGAAAAACTCGAAAGCATCGACCTCAATAGCTTAACGCCCTTGGAGTGTATGCTCCAATTGGATGCCCTCAAAAAAATGTTGGGGAAGCCTGCAAAATAGATTATCTTTAAGCAACTTATCTGCACAAAAAAATTACTAAAAAATAATCCCACTATGGCTAGAGAAAAACATTTAACTAATGTACACATTGGCAACTTTAAGCGATTTAGAGGGCTGCAAGTGGATAATCTAGGGCAGTTTAATTTGGTGGTGGGGGATAATAATACAGGGAAAACTAGCTTTTTGGAGGCTTTGGTTTTGGATGAGGAGTGTTATCCTTACGAGAATGTCAAAAACCTACTCAAGTTGTTAAAAGTAAGAAAGTCTGCTGGTGTTGCAAAAGAAAATACAACAGAGGAAGATTTAGTCGTTTCTGTTTATGGTAATAATCAGAATAGTGAAGATGCTGGTTTATCGTTACACTTTACCTATGAGAACTATCAAAGTTTAGTTTTAATAGAGAATGTAGGTGTTGATTCTATAGAGTCGTATGTTGAAGAAATCGCGAAGTCCCAAAATTCAAAAGAAGGTTTTCAGATTTATGTAAATCATTTAGAGGAGGGGGTGCAACGTTATTATTATGAACCCGAAACTATATTTGAGGAATTGGGTAAGGGGTTCTCGAACACTGGCCATATGATTCTTAAGGTTAGCAGCTTAACAGATAGCGATCCCATAAAACTTAAAAAATCCTACTCCTACCTCAACTTCATGCCCTTTGGTGCAGGCTATGATAATGATTTAGAAAGTGTCTACGACCACCAAATAGAACAGAGTAGACCAAGAATGATGAAAATGATAGAACAGCTCAAACTGTTCATTCCTAAGGTGGTAGATTTGAGAATAAGAAAAGGAGAAATCACCATTTATGAAAGTGATAAAGACTTAGGCACGCCACTATACACCTATGGAGAAGGAGCCGTAAAATTCTTCCGAATCTTGTGTTATATGGCAATAGCCGAGGGCAAACGCCTAATGATTGACGAAATCGACACAGGCATTCACCACACCAAATTTGTACAATTCTGGAAAATCCTAATCCAAGCTGCCAAGGCGTATGATGTGCAGTTGTTTGCGACGACGCATAATGAGGAGTGTTTGCAGTATTATATAGAAGCCCTCAAACTAGAAGAATTGGAGGAAGAACGAGCACACAGCCGCGTGTTGCGTTTTTCTAATCATAATGATACCGTAGTGCCTAGAGTATACGATTGGGAAGAATTGCTGGTAGCCAGTGAATTGAATCACGAATTAAGAGGGGATTGGCTATGAGAAAAAAAGTACGGATTTATGTAGAGGGAATCAATGATATTGTTTTTTTGAAGAATTACTTAGAAACCGTCGTCAATTTTAAGATTGATTATCAAGGGAAGAAAGATACGTTTGAGAATGAAAAGGTGTTAGGAAGTTTTGTTGTTACTAAGGGATGGGGCAAAATTAATACCTCTTATTATCACAAAGAGTTTCAAACCAACCGTCTGTCAGGTATTACAACGTTAATAATTTTGGATGCGGATACTATTCATAATGATGGAGGGTTTGGAGTACGCCAAGCACAAGTAGAAGCCGTACAATCAACTATTCCTTTTGAGTATTTCTTAATTCCTAATGGTGGAGGCGATGGCTATTTAGAGACTTTATTAAGTAATATTATTGTAGAAGAATATCGTGATGCTTTACAATGTTTGAGAGGACAAGATGAATGTTTGAGAGCAGCAAATGCCAGCATAACAGGAAAGCAACTAAAAGTATCGCCCGATAAATCGGCGGACAAAGCAGTGATGAATACCTTTATGAACAGATTAAAAAACAAAGGCCCAAACAAGTTCAAAGACGCAACCATCTGGAACCTAAACCATCCCTACTTAGAACCCTTAAAAAACTTTCTCCAAGTTCACTTGAATGAAGCCTCTAACTAATTTTAATACCAAAAAAATCAAAACTGGCCTTGAAATTGGGGTCATTTTGATTAGATTAGATGTCTAATAGGTAATATTTATGTAAATATTGCACAATACTAAGAACCAGGACACAGTTCTAGTAGCATTCGAGCCCCACCAGATCAAATCATTCACCTTTAAGGAGATACGTAAAAAGTAACTCTAATTAAAAAATTGCTTATTATGTTTAAATTATTATCAAGTATTTTCTTGGCTGCATTGCTGGCTACTAGCTGTGCCGATAGCCCTTCTACCGAAACAAATGAAACTACAACGACCAGTAGTACGGAACAGCAGGAAGCCGAATCTGCTGCTCCTAGTGCAGTAACTGTGGCTCATACCACTACTGAAGAAGAAACAACAACTGCGGCACCTGTAGAAGAAGGAGCTATGGTAGAAAATGCTGCTACAGAAGCTGCTCCACCAGAAAGTGCCCCAGCAGCAGCACCCGAACCCAAAGAAGAAGTAATCAAAGATATGGCACGCCCTAGATCAGAGGAGGTAGAGGAAGCACCTGCACCCGCTCCAGCACCCAAGCCAGCCACTACCACCAACAAAACAGCTACGCCACCTGCTACGACGACTAGCACTACCAGCAGTAGTACGGCACCCGCTCCCAAGAACATTGATGCCAAGCCCGCTATTCCACCATTTAGCCACGACAAATTTGACGCATTGTTGCGTAAGCATGTCAGCAGCAGTGGAAAGGTCAATTACAAGAGTTTCAAAAAAGACAAAGCAGTTTTAGAAGATTACATCAATTTGTTGCAATTGAATGCACCCAAGAGCGATTGGTCTAAAAACAAGCAAATGGCTTATTGGATCAATTTGTACAATGCCTTTACCATCAATACAATCTTAGATAAATACCCTGTCAATAGTATTACGGATATTGAAGGAGGCAAAGTATGGGATCGCAAAACCATTAATATTGGGGGCGAAAAATTGACCTTGAACGATATTGAAAAAACAAAATTGCTCAAACGTTTTAAAGATGGGCGGGTACACTTTGCGGTAAATTGTGCTGCAGCTTCTTGTCCTCCACTGCTCAACAAGGCTTGGACAGAAGACAATTTGCAGCGTTATTTAAGCAAGCAAACCAAAGCTTTTATCAACAATACTACTGAAAATCAATTGTCGGGCAAGTCGATCAAAATTTCGCAAATCTTCAATTGGTATGCGGGTGATTTTGGGGGCAAGGACAAGATTGTAGCTTATTTCCAGAAATATTCGGAGGTAGCAATCAAGGACAATGCTAAAGTAAGCTTTAATGAATACAAGTGGGATTTGAATGATTAGCAACTAGTATTCTCATTCATTACACCAACTCATGCAAAAGCATTTTTAGGTAAATCGTGTACACGACTGCCTAAAAATGCTTTTTTTATGAATTTTAACGTTCTAACTGATTTTTTGGTGGAGGAATTGCCGTTTATTATGATAATGAAGCAATGGAGTATATGGATCGGTCTTATTTGGAGCAGCTTATGGCTGCATCCCTTGTTGGCGCAGGAGAGCAGCAAGGTGAACCCTGTATTATACCAGTTGGAGATAAAATTGCTCGACCAAGATAAACGTTTTGCCAAAAAACAGCAATTGATCGTACAGTATAGTAATGTAGATAGCCTACAAATGCAAGCTGTCTTGCAACAAGTTATTACTCAATTGCAACAAAAAGCCTATTTGGCGGCTTCTATCGACACCTTATTTGTGGAAGATAGTAGGTGTACGGCTTATGTCATGGTGGGAGAACGTTATGAGTGGGCAGCGTTAAAAAATGGCAATGTATCTGCTGATTTTTTATCGGCTATTGGTTTTAGAGAACGTTTTTACGAGCAAACGCCTTTTTATTATAAAGAAGTAACACGCGTACAAGAAAAATTATTGGCTTATTTGGAGGAGCATGGTTATCCTTTTGCACAGGTGTATCTGGACAGTATTCGCATTACTGACCAAGCGATTGCTGCACGTCTGTATTATAACAAAGGCCCTTTGATTACGTTTGATAAATTGGTCATTGAGGGCAAAAGTCGCCCCAATAGAAAGGCAGATGGCAAGAACAAAGTACGCATCAAGGCAGGTTTTTTGTCGAGTTACTTGGGCATTCGACCCGATAAATTGTACAATGAAAAACTAGTCAATAAGGTGCAGAATAGAATGGATGCCTTGCGTTATTTGAGCACCTATCAGAAACCTTATGTGGTGTTTAAGGAGGACAAAGCTGCCGTGCATTTGTTTGTCAATGATCGACCTTCGAGCAAAATTGATTTGTTGTTGGGTTTATTGCCCAGTCAAGACCCTGTTACACGGCAACAGCGATTTGATTTTACGGGCAATATTGACATTGATTTGCTCAATCCTTTTGGGACAGGCAAGCGCATACAGTTCAAATACCAGCAATTGACTTTGGGTACTTCCGATTTGTTGTTGCGCTTCAATTGGCCCTATTTGTTTAGAACACCACTGGGCGTAGATGCGGCCTTTAAGTTGTACAGGCGCGATTCCTCCTTTATTGACATCATTGGTGATATCGGCATACAATACTTGTTTAATGGCAACAGTTATATCAAGGCATTTTTGATTAGTACGACTACCAATCTCATTAATGTAGATGTGGATAGAGTCTTGCAAACAAGGCGCTTGCCGAGTATGTTGGATTTGACCAACAGTTCCTTTGGTTTGGAGTTGTATTATGATAATTTGGATTATAAATACAATCCCAGAAAAGGTTTTGAGCTGTTGGCTACGGCTAGTTTTGCCCTCAAGCAAGTGCGCCCCAATAATGGCATACAAGAATTGGAAGATCCATTGGATGCCAATTTTAATTTTGCCAGTTTGTACGATACCATTGTTACCAATACCTTTCAGTATCGTTTTTTATTAGAATACAGCCAATTTGTTCAAATTCTACCTTGGAGTACCCTTATGGCGCGCTATCGAGGGGGCCTACTGTTGTCTAGAGATGCTATTTATGACAATGAAACCTTTAGAATAGGAGGCAATCGGATACTGCGAGGATTTGATGAAGAATCTATTTTTGCGACTTGGTATAATGTATTTACACTAGAATTGCGCTTTTTGTTTGGGCGCAATTCCTATGCCTATGCCTTTGGAGATGTGGCCTACACCCAACGGCAAACCGTCTCTACTCAACAGGAGGATCTACCTTATGGTTTTGGAATAGGCGTGGCCTTAGAAACCAAAGTAGGGGTGTTTGCTTTGAGTTATGCACTCGGAAGCCAGCAGGGCAATCCTGTCTTGTTTAACAATGGCAAAGTGCATTTTGGCTATGTGTATGCTTTTTAGAGGGTAGGACTACTGTATCATATAATTATGTAGCTCTTGTATTACTCTATGCTGATAATGGATAGCCTCGACTTCTTCTTTGAGCAAACCAATATCTTTTTTGTAATAACGGATTTTATTGGTGGCACTTAAATACCCTCTAGATTGTTTGCGTACTACTACTACATCATTAAATGTACCAGCAGGCGTAACCAATTGCTGACTATCTGCTATGACCTCATAAGTATGCGTAAGATGATAAAAGCCATGCGCATCCGCTGTGGTTGTATCTTGCCAAGTGGCTCCTACTGTAGGCTGCTCCAACATAATAGGGGTATCACCATTTCGAGCATCTAGATATTGGTAGTAAACACCATTTTTGAGTCTAATACGTTTATTACTAGAACCATAGTAATCATCACCAAAATCATAGTAAACGTAACGACCAATAATTACTTTTGCTCGACAATTATTATAGAGGGTATCAATGGTATACTGTGCAGTGTTATTGATTGTATCATAGCGCTGAATGGTATAGTTCCAAGTACTTCCCAAACGAAAAGGAATAAAATGCCCGGTATCACTTTCCACCAAAGGTAAGGATAAGGGTAAGGAGTCACTGGTACTGCTAGTAGCTAGGAGCACTGGTTCTGGAGTTGGAACTGGAGTTGGTTCTTTGCGACAAGCCAACAAGGTCATTACGATACTAAAAAAAAGGAGTGAAGAGCGTTTCATAAATGAGATTTTTAAGAGTAGTTATGAGTTTTATATAAAGATAATCATTTCTAAGCAAATTAGACAATAATAATCCCATCTCCTCCCTGATGGGGTTCTGCATGATAACTGCGTTCAATACCTTGATATTCTTTGAGTTTTCGGTATACGACCTTACGCAACGCGCCAGAGCCCTTGCCATAAATAATACGGACTGCATTGGCACTAGCCAACAGGGCAACCCTGTGTTGTTTAAGTAGTCTCTAAAAAGTTCTCGTACTAAAAAACGATTCTTTTTCCCCAGCTCATCGTTGAGCCTGATTATTGGATACACTGTATCCAATAAGTCAGATCGCTTCGCGAGTGCGTTTTAGCTCGCTAAAACTGTGTTTTCCGCCTTGACCTGAACAAAAATCTCTCATTTTTTATTGTACGGTTACTTTTTTTTACCTACTTAACAATGGCAAAGTGCATTTTGGCTATGTGTATGCGTTTTAGAAAATTTATTGTATCGCATAATTAATCAGCTCTATGGTACACCTGCTGGGTCTATTATAATCTTTTCTTACTTGTAGCACCAATCCTATTCCTTGTTGGTAGTAATTGCTATATAAGGTGCCTCCACCAAGTGTCATAATCGATTTGTTCATCAACGTCACTTGGTTAAATGATTGTCCTAGTACATTGACGGTGGTATCAATAGCCTCTACTTGATAACTAGTATAATAACTATGAGTGCTCCAACCCCAGTTATCGCCTAATTGTGCATTGTTGTTTAAGATTACCGCTTCTTTATCTGGGTGATTGCCTATATGATAATAATAATTGCCATTAGACCAACGCAAGTAATCTTCTGTTAATAGAAGGCTAATGGTAGGGTGGTAGGTGCTCAAATGATAATAAATTTTGTCATCTATTAGATTAGTACTAGAGCATTTAATAACAACAGTATCGACCGTATACAGATGTCCTGACCAATGGGTAGAGTCTGATACCGTCACTTTGTAGGTCCATTCATTTCCGATCTTAAGTGGATAAAGCTTGGCACTATCTTGATTGGCATCCTGTTTTTGGCAAGCCATTATAAAAAAAGTTGCTATTATAAATAAGAATTTTGTTTGCATAGAATAGATGGTTGGTATTGTTGAAAATCAACGATCTTTGAAAAAAGAAAGAAATTTATTAACGGTTATCACGAATAGAGTTTATGAAAAAATGCTACAGCGAACCATACAACTTTATTCGTGATAAGCGTTATTATATCGGATAACTATTTAGAGACTACTTAAGAGCAAACCAAAGTTTTTCATTATTTGTTTTTTTGCAAAATACTACGTTCAATCTAAGGCGAATGATGTACTATTACACAACTATTCAAGTCATTTCTATGTTAAGAATAGGAGTGCTAAATACAAGGTTTATGAAGTTGTTTAAAGTTAGCTATTGCTGACAGATTGAACTGTTTCACGAGTGTTTGTAAATTCTACTTATTCTCATCAAAGTCCACTTAAACAACGTCTATTTTATGAAAGAAACGATTGCTAATTTTTTATTCTTAATAGCCGTGTTGGATCCTCTTGGCTCTGTACCTGTATACTTAGAAGCAACGAAGGAATTTCTAGAAGAACAGAAAAAAAGTATAGCTATTCGATCTTCGATAATAGCCTTTATTATTTTACTATTTTTTATTGTCTTAGGACAGTTGATTATGGATGGAATGCAAATTTCCTTAGATGCGTTCCAGATTTCAGGCGGTATCATTTTATTTCTATTTGCATTAACCATGATCTTTGGAGAGGGAAAACCTACTCGTGAAAAAGATCAAATTACGGATTATGAACACGTCATTGTTTTTCCAATTGCTATTCCTTCTATAGCTTCTCCAGGAGCAATTATGGCTGTTGTACTCATGACCGATAATCACATTTACACACTACAAGAACAGGCTATTACCACTTTATTGGTCATGGTAGTGGTTGCTCTTACCTGTGGCTTGTTATTGGTCGCCAAATCTGTTCAATCCAAAATTGGAGATTACGGCATTACCATTATTAGCAAAGTGATGGGCTTGTTACTCGCGGCCTATGCTACTCAAAATATTTTGATGGGCCTCAAGGCATTTTTTACCCCCTAAGCAAATTGCACAATAGTAATGCCATCTCCTCCCTGATGGGGTTCTGGATGATAACTGCGTTCAATACCTCGATACTCTTTGAGTTTTCGTTTTACTACCTTACGCAAGGCTCCTGAGCCTTTGCCATGAATAATACGGACTTCATTGGCACTAGCCATCAGGGCATTGTCCATAAACTCTTGTATGCGCTCTAAAGCATCCTCATAACGCATACCGCGAATATCAATCTTGGGCTCAAAATGTGAGGATTTACTAAGGGTATCCGTTTTAATGCTCTTGGTCGTATTGGTAAGAATAGGGTTGTTGACGGCCTGCAAGTCTCGTAATTTGACGGTCAATACCATGTTGCCCAATTCTATTTTGGCCTCTTTGCGTTTGATTTCCTTAACAATGCCCATACCGCCTCCCGAGCGCAAACGAACATAAGAACCTTCTTCAATTACCCCATTATCTTGTTCTTCGTAGACCTCATAAACCTTGTCTTGAGCCGTTTGAACGTTCTCTTGTAGATTTTTTCGTGTTTTTTGAGCTTGCTCCAACAAATTTTTGGCCTTCTTCGTTGCTTTTTCTTTGTTTTGAGCCGTCCGCAATTCCTTAAGCACTTTTTGAAGTTCTTTGGTGGTGTTTTCCTGTTCTACCAACTCTTGCTCTTTGATTTGCAATTTGAGTTTTTTGCGCGAGAACTCCAGTTCCTTGAAAGCCGATTCGTAGTTTTTGATGAGTTGATCCAAGCGTTTTTGGTGTTCTAGTACTTGTTCTCTAGCTTCGAGTGCCTTTTGGCGTTCGCGTTGCAAATCCACTAATATTTCATCCAAATTGTGGGTTTGCTTGCCTACTTTGCGTCGTGCATAGCCAATGACATGATTGGGCAAACCACTCTTGGTAGCGATTTCAAAAGCATAAGAACTCCCTGGTTTCCCCATTTTCATTTGGTAAGTAGGAGAGAGCGTTTCTTGATCAAAAATCATAGAACCATTGACCAATCCCTGATTTTCAAAAGCAAAAACCTTGAGGTTGGAGTAGTGGGTGGTAATGACACCATACACCTTTTTTCGATTCAAATCTCTCAATACCGCTTCTGCAATGGCACCCCCCATTTTGGGGTCTGTACCCGAACCAAATTCATCAATCAAAACCAGTGTTTTGGGGTTGGCACACTCCATAAACTCTTTGGCATTTTTAAGCCTTGAGCTATAGGTGCTCAATTCATCTTCCAAGGATTGTTGATCGCCAATATCGGCAAATATTTGTTCAAAAATACCAATCTCTGCGCCCTCACTAGCTGGAATTAATAAGCCTGCCTGTACCATCAATTGCAAGAGTCCAATGGCCTTCATACAAATAGATTTACCTCCTGCATTGGGCCCACTCAATACCAAAATGCGGGTTCCCTTGCGAAAATGCAAGTGAAAAGGAACCGTCTTAGTGCCTGCTTCCTTGTTTTTGAGTACCAACAAAGGATGTACAACATTACGCATTTTGTAATGGGGCTCTTCCAATAATTTGGGCTTAGTAGCATCCAATTGCAAGGCTAGTTGTGCCTTGGCCTGAATGGTATCAAAGCGTACAATAATAGCCTCATACAAGTGCAATTGCTCTACATAAGGCCGCAGCAGCGCACTCAAATCGCGCAAAATGCGGTAAATCTCTCTTTGATAATCACGCTCCAAGTCAAAGATGTCATTATTCACATCAATCACCCCTTCTGGCTCTATAAATACCGTTTTTCCCGAAGCGGATTCATCGTGAATGATACCGCGCACTTGGCGTTTGCGTTCGGCAGGCACGGCCAATACACGACGGCCATTTCTAAAACTCTCCTTATTGTCTTTGAGCATCCCTTGTGCTTGGTAGTGCACAATGATTTGGCGGAAACGCTTGTCCAATTCTTGACGTTTGCTACCTTGTAGACGCGCAATACGCATCAATTCGGGAGAAGCGTCTGGACGAATATTGCCTTCTGGGTCTATAACACGCTGAATTTCCTTTAATAAATCCTTGTCAAAATCAGCTACTTTAATAACATCGTACAAGGTTGGATAAAGCCCTTTGGTGCTTTTTCGTTTATTAAAGAAACCATAAATATCATAACAAACCAACAAGGTTTTGGCAATGGCACGCAAGCCTTCTACAGAGAGTACATAGCCATCTATGGCCAACATTCGAAGCGGCTCACCTATACTGGTATAACTGCTGATTGGAAAGTTATGGTTGTTGTCATAGGTTTGGGTATATTCGTGTACCTCTAGAAGCCAACGCTCAATTTGAGAAGCATTGCTGCTAGGTTGTAATGCTTCAAAGTAAGACCGCCCCAATTCGCCGTAACAAAACTGCTCGGTTAGTGCTAATACTTTGTCAAACTCTAATACTTGATATAAATCTTTTGGTGCTAATCTCATAGTCAATCACTCAATCTGTAAAAATGGTCGTAATGCCAGTAAAATATTCTTCCAAAGGAAGTAAAAAACATCCATTTCAATAAGGCAACAACGCCCGTAATAGTTCACTTTTGGATAAGAAGTTTACAAAAAAAATACCTGCTTTAAGATCGTTAAATTACTATTTATATGAACAATAGAAACAATCCCAATCAACTACCAGAAAAAGTTTATGAATTTAGTGCTGTACTTAATGCAGAGGTAGTGCAAGAATTGGCACAAGAAATCAAAGCGGTATGGCCGCCTTTTGAGGCACAACAATTTCATCAAACTACACGTGCAGCCCTAGAAGGCAAAGCCATAAAGGAACGGTCGCAATGGGTGGCAGAGCAGTTGTATAGACACTTGCCCCAATCCTTTGCACAGGCAGGCACTATCTTGATTCAGGCACTAGGCCCACCACTTAAGACGACTACAGGAGAACATACAAGTGCCTTTCGTTATATGCCCTATGGGGCTTATGTGAGCCAATATGGTTTGGCCGAAGATGATTTGGAATTGGCCCTGCAATTGATGTATGAGGTAACTTCACGCTTTACCGCAGAGTTTGCCATACGTCCTTTTCTCAAAAAATATCCACAACAATTATTGAGTTATTTGCAAAGGTGGGTCAAGGATGAGAATGTACATGTTCGGCGTTTGGTGTCAGAGGGCACCCGTCCGCGCCTGCCTTGGGGAGCACGAGTCACGGTATTTGATGCTAACTATCAGCCTATTTTGGATTTGTTGAGCCAATTGTACCAAGATCCCGATTTGTACGTGCGTCGTTCTGTGGCCAATCATTTAAATGATTTGACCAAGGATCGTCCAGCAATGGTCATTCAATTATTACAACAATGGCAAAAAGAGGGCAGCTCTGAGCAATTGGATTGGGTCATTAAACACAGTTTACGAACCTTGATAAAGGCAGGTGACCCCACAGCACTAGCGTTGATAGGTTATGGGCAACAGCCGCAAGTAGCCATTGAGAATTTTGAAGTAGCACAAGCCGCCTTGCCCTTGGGACAGCAACAGCGGTTCTCGTTTGAGTTGGTTTCTACCAGTGATGAAGTACAGGAATTGCTTTTGGACTATACCGTGTATTTTATGAAAGCCAATGGCGCGCAAAAACCTAAGGTTTTTAAACTCAAAACTTTAACCCTTGGAGCCAAGGAGCGTGTTCGTTTTAACAAAAAACATTGGTTTAAACACTTTAGTACTCGTCGTTTGTATGCAGGGGCGCATCAAATACAGCTACAGATCAATGGACAAGTAATGGCAAAAATAGCTTTTGAGCTGGTATTTCCTACATAAAGCATAGATTCCATAAAAAGAGGCCACTTTGTTGGGAGCAGCCTTTGGTAGTTGGTAAAGGTGAGGTGGTTGGCCTCAAGGTTAGAATCCAAAGCTTGTAAAATAAGGCTCATGAGTCTAAAATCGTTTATGCTAGTTGGTTTGTAGATAAGTTATAGTCGTTGTAAATCAATTGTTTCAATGGAATTGTATTTTCTATTATTGAGGGTTGTTGTTGTTTGCTTTATTTTACAGAAATTTAGTTTTTTTGTGACTTTGATTTTAGAGGTGTTTTAATTTTTTTTTCTTTTTTCTATAAAGGAATAACAGATTTTAAGCCATCTGTTTTTAAGCAAAAAGGTATTAGATTGGATATTTTTGTTGATATTTATAAATAGGTGGTTAATTCTAGATGTTATTTCTAAAAATGCTTAATTTTTTATCAATATTTATCTTTTGGGAATTCAAATTTTACTGTATTTTGGGGTATACTTACTATTAAAGGTCATCAAAATGTTGTAAATTTAGTTTCAATTAGTGGCAATGATAAACCGTTCTGGCTTTCAATATTTTCTGTTCAAGCATCTATAGAATTTTGTTTTGAACATAGAGTAAAGAAGTATGATTACAAATATCTAATAGATTGGCGGACGTTGCGAATTGAAAAAAAGTTTTGTGATAAAAAAATACAAAGACGTAGATTTAGTAGTCTGTATATCAAATAGTTATTTTTATTTTTTGTGATAAGAAATATAGTTTGTAAAATATAATAGATATGGATAGTGCATCATTAAAAAGTTTTTTGGAAGAAGTAGAAGAAGAAGGGGTTGCGTATTTACACAATAAGGGCTACCAGTGGTTTAAAAGTTATTATTTGCCACGGTTGCATTTAGCCGATGAGTTACTGCCCGATGAATTAGAATTGATTGCTGAATCTTGGTATTTAGTGGGCGATGTGTACGATTTTAATGTAATACCTTTGTTGGCTATAGCAGCGTATCGAAAGGTGCTGGAATACGACGAAGACGTGGATGGTGCTTATCGTGAGTTGGCTCTTATGTATGAGTCTATTGGGGAATACCAAAAAGCGTTGGAATTTGTGAACAAAGCATTGGAGTACACACCTGATGATGAGGAATTGATGGATACCTTGGCAGATATTAACGATAGTATCAATTACAATACAGAAGCGTACCTGACAGATGAAGACAGATATTGGAAATGGGGAGAATTACTTGGGCAGGAACGTCCCCAAGAGGTAATAGATGCAGCTATAGAATCGGATGAGGATATTTATACCAATGAGTTGCGACGTATGGCACAAGCATATGGCATGTTGGAAGACGATAAGGGATACATCGATACGTGGGAGCGAATTGTTGAATCAGGGGAAGATGAGATCAGCCTTGATTATTCAGACTGGTTTTATATGCCCAAAACAGTTTCCAAATCACCTGAATTTTGGGAAATGCTTGAATCTATTTTACCTGTAATACAAGAACTGGACACAACCGTAGATATAGAAGACGAGGACAATATGAGCGTAGAGGAATTATTTAAGGCTGTTAAAGAATATTACCTAGCTCAAGAAGAATAATTATTGGCGTACTTCGGCAAGGGCATACAACGCAAAACTGGCCAACCAATGTCCCCCTTCATAATTACCATCTGTAACAACAGGTAAAGAATGATAGATATGTTGGTGGGCTACGTAGAGCAAATGATCACAATCATCCAATGTTTGAGCCAAGCCATACAGACACCATGCACGACTAAAATTTACCCCATCTAAATGTGTAAGATGGTTATCTTGCCGATCGCTAACAACAGCAGGCTCCAAGGTAAAGTTCTTGTCCAGTAATTCGGGCAAGAACTTTTTTATCCAAACTTTAAATTCATTGGGCGGGAGAATTCGGCGCATGATATCGGCTTCTTCTAGGCAAGGGGATAGGAAATCGTAACCACCTGGCTCCCACGATAAACGGCATTGAATATCTTGGCTAAAAAAGTCTTTTGCACGGGTTTCGATGGCTGTTTTTAAATCTTGGTTTTGAGTGGTTTGAGCATAATCGTGTGCAAAGGCCAAACCAAATGCTGTATTGGTATGTGTCCCTACACGAATAGGGTAACTCAGTTTGGGTAAGAATGTAATGTACTTTTGAACAATAAAATTTGTAAGAGGCTGCAAATTTGTTTTCCATTGTTGGCCTTGTTGGTCTTCCCAATCGTGCAACTCTTCGGCTAGTTTTAGCAACCATGCCCAGCCATAAGTGCGTTCAAATTCCTTATTGTGTCGGCGTTCAAAGTAGGCCAATTCCCGTTGAATATTTTCTGCTGTAAGATGTGCATCTATTTTAGCACGAATCATTGCCGCTTCTTTCAAGTTGGGGAAAGTTTTTAGCAAGCGGATCAACGACCAGTGCCCATGTACGGCAGAGTGCCAATCGAAGCAGCCATAAAAAGCGGGATGAAGTTGTTGGGGAGCAAGTAAATCGTCGTGTTTATTGAGCACTTGACCCAATTTATTGGGATATTCGGTATCGATACATTGCAAAGGCAATCGAGCCAACCGATTGGCCTCTTTTAGATGCAGTTGGGGGGCTGGTATAGTGGGTTGGACCGTGGTGTCTATGGTCGATTTTGTAGTATTGCTATCATCAACGACAACTGGAACAGGAGCTGTTTCACAGGCAATGAAAGCAGTTATTAAAAACAAAATAAATAAAATACGCATTGTGTATGTTGTAATATAAGGAGAGAGGAACAAATTAGTAGGGTAATATAAGCAGATTGTAGCTTTCTTGTATAGACTTTCCTCAAAAAAACTTGCGTTGGAATTGGTTGAAAAAATTATACTAGGAAACGGCAACCAAAAAACGATAGGCAGATCATACTAAATGTTCTTATGAAGAGGAACGAAGATGTTGTTTTTTTTGTGTCCAAACAAAATAATTGACACCAAAAAAAAGAAAAAGACCAAGCAAGTAAGCACTGGTCAGTGGCCAATTAAAACCCACAATCAAATCGGTAATATCTCTATTTATGGTAGATAACTCGGGCAATTCATAGAAAATATGTCCCTCCAAGTCCAGTTGACGGTTACTGTTTAGCCAGTTTAATAATAAGGGATAAGCGGCTAGTAGTGTCCAAAATAAACTAAAAAGGCGACTTTTTCGCAGATAATCAACCACCAATAATACCCCTACAAAAGCAGCTACGTGGTGATACAAAAAGAGCAACCAAAACATGCCTTCTATCAAAAAAGTACGCTCATAAAAAGCACACAATTCCCAAAAATAAATTTGATTGCTCATCAGTCCATAAAGGCGACGGAGCAAATCCCACCACAACAAGGCCATTAGACAGATATGCTGCCAGTCCAACAGGGAATCTGCTATTTTCTTAGGAAAAAAAAACAGGATGATCACTAATAATAGATGTGCTAAGTAGAGATGTTCCATAAACCGAGGAAACCCATTGGATTGCTTATAACAAAGCCCCTATAAAGTCGCCCATTGAGGGGGATTACAGGGGCTCTATCTTTCTAATTCTAAAATCAAAATTAAAACAACAAAATCAACTTATAGTTGTACATAGCCTTCGGGTTGTGCAAAAAAATCATCGGTTTCTTTGACAAATCGAATATTGCTTAAGGTGGCTTCCCCCAATTGATCCGTTAATCCAGCTTCTACAGTCCACCCCCAGAATTTCCACTCTTGCGCAATTGGCACCCCATCTATCTCCTGATAATTACTATAAGAAACCGCATGTGGATCTTTTTCGGCATCCTCCTGTGAGGCACCACCAGCCGTAACAATATAAGCCGCTACTTCAAGGAGGTTATTCTCAGGGTTTGCATATGTAATATACCAGTCGTCAGGATCATCTCCTGTTCCCGCTTCAAAGGTCAATTTTTGGGTGCGGTACGTCTTCTCATTGAGCGTGGTTGGCTCATAAGGATTCCAAACGGTACCCTCATCGCTCAACTTATAAGGAAATAAGAAAAAGTAAGGCCAAGTATAGGCCGCAAAACGTTTACTTCCTGCATTTTCTGCATCAGCAGCATAAACCTTTTCGCCATCGTAAATTAATGATCGACCATCTTTGTAATCGATACGTGCCTTGGTCGAATTTGTCAAGGCCGTAATGGTTCCATTGACGCGCTCTTTGCCTCCAAATACGAGTACAATATCAAATTGTATGGCTTCTTGAGCCAAAAATGCAGCGCGTTGATGCGCCTGCTCTACAGCAGCTACATAAGGATTGGCATTCACTACCATTGTTGCTGGTTCCGATTTTTGTGGTACTTCATCAGCTATTGAGGGCTGATTGTTGGTGTTTTCAGTAGGTGTACAAGCGATAACCAAAGCAAAACAAGCTACGGTAAATAATCTAAAAATAGTCATCATTTAAATTAGTTTAAAAAAGGTATAAAAATCAAAGTAGACTATGACCATTTTTAGAAAAGTCATACAGGAAATGACGGGGGAAGATCGCTGAAATCTACTGCTACGTTTCAAGACAATTTTATGGCGAGAATGGGTTAGCAAGGTACTACTTTTACGAATAGTATAACAACTATTATAAAACTCTTAAGGCTTGATGGATGTTTAAGGCTTATAGAATAAAAGTGTACATTGAAATCACTTCAATAAATACATTGCACACACCAAGCAATTCAATTCTTAGCAATAGTGCCTTGGGGTATTTGTAGATCGTACCAACCTATCAGTTTTAGTAGACAATTAGACAAGATATCACACTATATTATTATGACAAGATTTTTCGCCTTTTGGGGACTTGTATTGGCCTTCAAGATTTATTTATCCATTCAGCTTATTCGATTTTTTGAACGCCCATTATACAAGGGCCTGGCCATTGCCTTAGTAATCACCTCTATTGGGAGCACATTAATAGGAATTTATGCCATGTCCATGCGTTTTGCGAATAGTGGAACCCCGCCAAGCCCTGCGGTCAATTATGCGATTGGCTTATTTGTTTCCTTTCTTGTATTAGATGTGGTACTAGGCAGCTTTTTTTTATTGGATGATTTGTGGGGTGGGGCACAAACCCTGTATCACAAATTGTTTTCAACAGAAGGCGTACAGGAAGAGAGGCGGCATTTTATCAAACGGGCAGGAATGGTATTAGCAACCTTGCCCTTCGTTTCTTTTTTGCATGGAATTACCATTGGTAAGTATAATTTTAAGGTACACCGAGAGCAACTAGACTTTGACGACTTGCCCGATGCTTTTGATGGTTTCAAAATTGCTCAAATATCTGATGTTCACGCAGGGAGTTTTGATAGCCCAGAAGCGGTGCGTAAGGGACTCCGTATACTGCAAGAGCAAGGAGCCGATCTAATTGTGTTTACAGGAGATTTGGTCAATTCTTATGCAACAGAAATAGAACCTTATCTGGATGATTTTAAGCAACTAGACGCACCTTTTGGTAAGTACTCTATCTTGGGCAACCACGATTATCCGTTGTATGGGCGTAATTTTAAGAATGAAGAAGATAAGCAAAAGAATTTAGCGGCAGTAAAAGAGCATCACAAAACCATGAATTTTAGATTGTTGCTCAATGAAAATCAAAAAATTGAAAAAGATGGTGCTTATATATGCTTGGCAGGCGTAGAGAATTGGGGAAAAAGCCCTTATTTTCCTAAAAAGGGCGACTTGGATCAAGCATTTGATGGCGTACAGCAAGATGATTTTACCGTATTGCTATCACATGATCCTACCCATTGGGAAGAAAAAGTAAAGAGTCATGCCAAAAAAGTACACCTGACCATGAGCGGACACACCCATGGTTTTCAATTAGGAGTAGACTTGCCATTTTTTAAGTGGAGCCCTATCAAGTATGTGTACAAGCATTGGGCAGGTTTATATGAGGAAGCTGGACAATACTTGTATGTGAATAGAGGATTTGGATTTTTAGGTTTTGCTGGTAGGGTAGGGGTTTTTCCAGAAATTACTTTATTTGAACTCAAAAAGACGTAAATAGAAAGGAGTTAGTACACAGGGTGCTAACTCATTAAACACTGTACTATCAAAGTGAATATCCTCTGTTAATGTAGTTTACATTATAATCCAAATTCCATTGAAACATATAGCTACGTATGGCATAACTAGACAAAATACTATCCTGAAAAGTTAGGTCTATTTCTCTTTTTTTTGTCCAGTCCACAAATGGCTGCCATTTTTTTTTATTATCTGCACAACAATAATCACTAACAATTATTATCTGTTCGTGCAAGTGTTCTGGCAAACTATCTAAACTTATCAGACCACTTTTCCAATAGATGAATTGTAAGGACAAAGGTTCTTTAGGAATAGATATGGTATCAAAATAAGGAACGTAAGTGGTATGCTCGTCTACCCACACTTCAAGCATGTCTTCTGTTTTTATTTCGCAATCAGCCCAATCCTCAAAAAAGCGCATTTTAGCTTCTAAAAGCCCACATTTTTGGTATTTCTTAGTTTCTGATTTCCAAAAAGGAAAATATTGGACATATTCTAGCCAATTCCAACCCTTTTGGTAGCCTACCAGATCAAAAACAGGTTGCTCCAAACTAACTGCCAACTGCTTTCGGCCATACCGCTGCATACTGTAAGGAAGCACAGCCAACAATAAGAACAATATACCGCCTATGATTATATTTTTTTTCATATTTATGTTTGCTTACCAAAGGCTATATTCTTTAGCCAAATAGTTTACATTGTAGTCTAATTTCAATTGAAAAAATGGCCTATGCAGGGCATGACTAGACAGAATACTATCCTGAAAAGCTAGGTCTATTTCCCTCTCTTCTGCCCAATCTACAAATGGTTGCCATTTTTTTCTATTATTTACACAATAATGGTCACTAAAAATTACTATCTGTTCTTGCAATTGTTCTGACAAACTATCTAAACTTATCACACTAGCTTTCCAATAGAGTAATTGCCACGATAATGACTCTTCTGGAATATATGGAGCAAGAGGTCGTTGAGACATAGAAACATGGTTGTCATGTTTATCTGCCCACATTTTTAGCATTTCTTCAGCTTCTTTTTGACAATCAATACGCGCCTCAAAAAAGCGCATTTTAGCTTCCAACAGCCCACATTTTTGGTATTTCTTAGTTTCTGATTTCCAAAAAGGAAAATATTGGACATATTCTAGCCAATTCCAACCCTTTTGGTAGCCTACCAGATCAAAAACAGGTTGCTCCAAACTAACGGCCAATTGCTTTCGGCCATACAACTGCATACTGTAGGGGAGTACACCCAACAATAAGAGCAATATACCGCCTATAATTATACTTTTTTTCATATTTATACTTGCGGAGTGGCGTACTACCAAAGAGAATAACCCTTTGTAATATAATTTACAGTGCAATCTATTTTTAGTTGAATAATATGCTCTCGTAGAGCATGAATAGGCAAAATACTATCCTGAGCAACTAAATCTATTCCCTTTTCTATTGTCCAATCCACAAATGGTTTCCATTTTTTTCTATTGTCTACACAATAATGGTCACTGAAAATTACTATTCGTTCTTGTAACCGTTCTGACAAACTATCTAAAGGTACCTCACCAACCTCCCAATAGAGTAGTTGCCGCGAAAAAGATTGCTCAGTAATAGATACAGCATCGAAAGAAGAAATGTAAGGTCTACGCTTGTCCGCCCAAACCTCAAGCATAGTATCAGCTTCTACCTGGCAATCAGCCCACTCCTCAAAAAAGCGCATTTTAGCTTTTAACAGCCCATATCTTTGGTATTTCTTAGTTTCTGATTGCCAAAAAGGAAAATACTGCATATACTCTAAGCAATTCCAGCCCTTTTGGTAGCCTGTTAAGTCAAAATTAGGTTGCTCCAAACTAACAGCCAACTGTCTTCGGCCATACAACTGCATACTGTAGGGAAGCACAGCCAACAATAAGAACAATACACCGCCTATAATTATACTTTTTTTCATATTTATGCTTGCGGAGTGGCGTACTACCAAAGAGAATATCCCTTTGTAATATAATTCATATTGTAGTCTAATTGCAATTGAAAAATGTGCCTATTTAGAGCATAGCTAGACAAAATACTATCCTGAAAAGCTAGGTCTATCCCTTTTTTTTCTGTCCAGTCCACAAATGGTTGCCATTTTTTTCTATTATCTAGACAGTAGTGGTCGTAGAAAATGACTATTTTTTCTTGCAAATTTTCTGATAATTTATCTAAATTCTGAGCATTATGTTTCCAATTACTAAATTGTATACGTAAGTTTTTTTTAGAAATAGATATGGTGTCAAATGAGGAAACATAGTTAGTATGTTTATCTGTCCATACTTTAAGCATTTCATCGGCTACTTTTTGACAATCAACACGCGCCTCAAAAAAACGCATTTTAGCTTCTAACAGCCCAGATCTTTGGTATTTTTTGGTTTCTGATTTCCAAAAAGGAAAATATTGGACATATTCTAACCAATTCCATCCCTGTTGATAGCTGGTTAAATCAAAATTAGGTTGCCCTAAACTAGCTGCTAACTGCCTTCGGCCATACAGCTGCATACTGTAGGGGAGTACAGCCAATAATAAGAGCAATATACTACCTGTAATTATACTTTTTTTCATATTTATGTTTACTTATTGAACCCGTCGTCAATGTTCTCACTCCACGTTCTTGGATTTTTTATACCAATGGATTGCACCTCATCCTTTAGGATATAATCAAAGCGAGTAATGAAGAGGCTGTTCTCATCTTTAGATAGATTAATAACAATAGCAAACTCCATGGTACCGTCCTCAAA
>JBGCDW010000061.1:0-4535 GCA_045105775.1 Aureispira sp. | reverse complement strand
CTACTACCAAAAAACGGCTATTTTCCTCCAGCTCATCGTTGAAAATACTCGCCTTAGCCCGCTAAGACTCCGTTTTTCGCCTTGACCTGAATGAAAATATTCCATTTTTTTAGTTAACATTTATTTTGACCGCCTACTTATAAAGAATAAAAAGGAGCTTGAATGACAGAGGAATATCAAATTGAGGGCATGACTTGTATGGGTTGTGCAAACCGTGTCAAAAACAAGTTATTGGCACTAGATGAAGTAGAGGAAGTGCAGATAGATTTGGCTACGGGCCAAACTATTTTAATCCAAAAAAAATCGATTGACCAGCAAACACTGGCAACGGCATTAGGGACTAAATATACCCTTACAAAAACATCATCTCCTACCATAACAACAACAGAGGACACCACAAATATTTCTTTCTCTTGGAAAGTCTACCAACCACTCTTTCTGATTATTGGTTATATTTTAGGTACTTGTATTTTGGTACAATACCCTTTTGATAATTTTTCGGGAAGTTTGCTCATGCGGCATTTTATGGCTGGGTTCTTCTTAGTGTTTTCCTTTTTTAAGCTGCTCAATGTAAGAGGTTTTGCCGAGTCCTATGCTATGTATGATTTGATATCGGCTCGCTGGAAACCATGGGGCTGGATCTATCCTTTTGTAGAATTGACCTTGGGGATATTGTATTTGACCAATAGTTTTCCTTGGTATACCAATTGGATGACGGTCATCATACTTGGAGTCAGCAGTATAGGTGTTATCAAAAGCAATTTGGAAAAACAAAAAATAAAATGTGCTTGTCTGGGCGATGTATTTAATTTGCCCATGTCTACGATTACCATTATAGAAGATGTGACCATGATAGCGATGGCTGCTTTTATGCTATTTTAAAAATAATGTATACATGAACAATAATTCTACCTACCATTCTTGGTGCAGTTATGCCTTGTCTTTACTGATGTTCTGGATCAGTACAGGCCAAGTATTGGGTTGGGGAAATTGTTCTTGTGCTAGTCATACGGCTCCCACTAGTTGTTGTGCCAAGAGCAATTCTTCGGATAAGAGAACGCGGATTAGCTACAAACAAGGCGTTCAGATACAAAACGCGCCTTGTTGTTGTCAGCAACTAGAAGAGCAAGCAGCATTTTCTCCATTAGGGCAAGTATTGGAGTTAGCAGTGAGTTATTCTTTCTTGCCCATAACGCTCGTTCAGCTTGTTATTGCAAGTTGTTTATTTTCAGATGGCGTATATATAGCATCTCCTGCTTGGAGCTATTATGCCCCTCCTCTACTCTGCAAAGATATTCCCATCTTTGTACAATCTTTTTTGCTATAGAATTTTGTTTTGTGCGATGAATAGAACGATTGGCCTTATCAAACTACAGGCTGTCATTCTCTTATTCTGATTCTAAAACAAAACAATATGAATAGTTATTTGCGAATGCTCAAACTGCTTTTTTGCTGTTTCTTGAGTAGTAATCTTTATGCACAAGGCCCTCCTATTCTTAGTGATAAACCTATTATGCTTGGGGCTAAACGAGTTGTGTTCAAAACCTTGAGTGAGTTTCGGCAATTATCAGATGGCTGGGCTATAAAAATGCCTGCTATGGCACACTACTTACCCACTTCCAATACCTTATTGGGGCTTTATGTACCCTTGGTCATTTCGGATAGAACCACCCATAACCAAGCCGTACTAGGCGATATTAGTATCGTAACAAAGTATCAATTCTATCGAAAAGATGGAACGGGTAAGACCTTTAGAATGGTAATCAAAGGCGTGCAAAACCTTCCAACAGGAGCACAACTTGATTTGGAAGATATGAGTACGGGGATTTTTCAGAGTTACTGGAGTGTTATTGCTGGTTATGAAAGCATCAAATATGGCATCTCTAGTGAATTAGGTTATAATATTAGTCCTGTAGCAGCTATGAATGATGCACGGCTAAAATTAGGTGTTGGATTGCCATTATTAAAACCGAGTTATCCTGTCAATCAACTCAATTTATTTTTTGAATACCAAGGTAATTATTGGACAGCAACACAGGAGTACTTGATGCTCTATGCCCAGGGGCTGCAATATGCCAAGGGGCAAATGACCGTAGAAGTTGCTTTTCAGTGGCCTCTATTACAAAAAGTAGCACTAGAACGGACACGCTTGTATAGCATTTATCTAGGTTTTCGCTATGTATTATAATTTATTTTAACAACCATTCTCCGCAAGGAGAATTATAGTATAACCATTATGAAAAACACAACTTTAATATTTATTAGTATTTTCTTTTTATTCAACGCTACGCAAAGTCATGCACAAAAAACAAAGACTGCATACGATAATTTTACCGTAATGGTCAAAGGGTTGGGGTGTCCATTCTGTGCTTATGGTCTAGAGAAAAAGTTCAAAGAACTAAAGGGGCTTCAAAAACCTGTAATTGACATGGAAACTGGAAAATTTACGTTTAAATATCCTGCCGAAAAAAAAATGAGTATTGCACAAGTTGAACGCCAAGTAGATGCTGCCGGATATACTGCTATTGATGTGGTTATTGATAGAGCCAGTGGCGTAGAAGAACGTTCTAATTCTAAATCAACAACAATGACAAACGAAAATGAGCTTACCCAAAAACAGCTTTCTGTATCAGGTAATTGTGAAATGTGCCAAGCTCGTATAGAGAAAATAGCCTCCAAAATCAAAGGCGTGAACAAAGCATCGTGGAACGTAAAGACAAAGGTTCTAAAAGTTAGTTTTGATAGCAATCAGACCTCTATAAAAGAAATTGCTAGTGCGGTTGCCAAATCAGGACATGATAATTCACTAGCAAAAGCAAACAACACAATGTATGAAAAATTACCTCCTTGTTGCTTATATCGCTAATTACCAATCTAATTCTTAATTCTTCAGCGCATTTCCTTTGTGAAGTGCGCTTATTATTTATAGTACCATGACAAATAAATTTTTATTAATAAGCATTTTTTTATTGCTTTTAGCAGCTTGTTCTTCCAAGAAAGACACCTCTTTTTCTGAATTTAAATTGGTCAAAACCATAACCATAGACAATATTGCCCCTATAGGCTTGACCGTTTATAACAATCAATTGTGGATTTCTGATGGCGATAATAATCGGGTTGTTGCTATTGATGAGGATGGCAACGTTATAAAAACGATAAATCTACTTGAACGGCCGATGCACTTGGCCAATGATAATAAATATTTGTATATCCCTGAATATGGCCTAGATAGTATCTCATTATTTGATGATACTACTTTTGTCAAACACTTAGATATTCCATTAGAGTTAGATGCTCCTGCTGGTGTTAGTATTAAAAATCAACAAATAGCTCTAGCTGACTTTTATAACCATAGAGTATTGTATTACAATGGCAAAGAATGGAAAGTTATTGGTCAAAAAGGAAAAGAGTATGGAAGTTTTCACTACCCTACTGATGTACAACTTACGGAAGATAAGTTGTATGTAGCGGATGCATACAATCATAGGGTGCAAGTATTCGATCATCAAGGGCTGCATCTACAAACCATTGGTGAACAAGATAGCATGAACGCAACCACAGGGCTGCATGTGGCTGATGATTTATTAGTGGCAACAGACTTTGAGCAAAACCGTGTATTGGTTTATGACACTGCTGGAACAGGTCTACAAATCATAGCTGGAGCATCTGACCAACCCACCGATGTATTGTTTTGGAAAAGTAGTTTATATGTTCTCAACTATGGAAATGGGACGCTCCAACAATACACGCAGTAATAAATATCAACATTAAAAGCACCGCCTTTATTGGTCGGTGCTTTGATGTTTATTCACTTGTTGCTGTAACCAAACAATTGCTTTCTCTTCGTTGGTAAATAGCTTATTGGGTATGTATCGACCATTTGCATTTGGTTTGCCTTTGGCAAGTTTGAGGTACATGTTACCAACAAGTTTGGCTGCAAATGATTGAATTACTATCGCCCTAGCAATTTCTTTCACATCTTGTTGTTGATAGAAATCTAAAATTTCTTTTTTCTTATACAAGGAAGAAAATATAAAAACCATACCAATAAAAGGCTTATCCGTTGTGAGTGCTTTTATTCCTTTTACCACTTCTTTTGCGGTGTTCAAATTATCTTCTCCTTTCCAATCTTCCAAGTGTTTGATTCGTAAGATGTGGTCGTCTTGCCAGCCAATGCTCGCATCGCCAAATAATTGTTCTGTCATTTAAATTAGGGTTTAAGTTGGAGAGATTTATTCCTGAGTGTTGGTTTCAGACAGTGCGATTTGCTCTCGCAACCAACCTATAAGATTTCTCTTCGTCCATGAATAATTTAGTGGGTGTCACTCATCTATTGCCGCTAGGTTTTGGGGTTATTTTTGCAAACATATTCCCAACGATTTTCCTTACAAAATATTTAATAGACATTATCACGACTAAATTCGTAGCGAAAAAAGCATCTTTTTCCCTCACTCATCGTTAAAAATTGATTCCATAGCACTGCTATGAACTAAATTTTTGCCTTGATTGATGAAAAAACCTTACTTTTTGTCTCT
>JBGCDW010000060.1:0-7967 GCA_045105775.1 Aureispira sp. | reverse complement strand
CGAAGCGATCTGACTTATTTGATACAGTGTATCGAATAATCAGGTAACGGAGTCTTAGCGGGCTAAGGCGAGTATTTTCAACGATGAGCTGGAGGAAAATAGCCGTTTTTTGGTAGTAGTAATTTTGAACGGCTACTTAATTTATTGTTATTATAAATATAAATAAAGCGAGCGGTTTTTGTTTTTTACAATTTAGATTTTTTTTACTTTGTTTTTAAATCAATTAAAATTAATTTAGGTTTAAAAAATTGATGTATATTTGTAGTGCGATGAATCGTTCACCATTTCCAAACAGCAAGCTAGAGCGTGTTGGTTGTTTTTTGTTTGGTCATAATAATTATGAAGTATCATAATTTTAACAGCCGAGGTGAAATATAAGTTATTGATTGTGAGTTATTTATGTTTTTGGCATTAACTTGGAAGACATCAGCACTAAATGTTACTGTTTGGACTATTGCATTTAATGGCTTGTGTGGCAGCTATTTGGGTGTTTTTAAAACAACTTCAATATTAAAAAAATGAAACTAAACTTATTTAAGGAGAATGTATTGCAAGAAGAAAATGATTTTGTTAGGGGCAAGATCTTGGATAGTGCAAGAATTGGCCTAATGAATTACAGGAACTATATCAACGAATCGATCAAGGTGGTGCAGAGTCAAGGCACTATTGCCGTCAAGGTGCGTAAACAAATGGTACAATATGCAGACAACTCCAAAGAAATTGTTTGGCAGGTAGATATGAGTGCGCTCAAAAACAAAGAAGCCAAAGAGGCAGAGTACGAGTTGTTTGACCGAGAAATTAAGTTTGTTTACTTAGAAGAGCCCAGCCATTCTGATGCAAAAAAGGTTAAAATACTGGATAGAAATGCTTCCGAGAATAGTTTGTTCTTGGATGTGGAGGAGGACTTGGAATTGCCCCAAATTTATATCCGAGCCAATGATTATCAATTGAGAAAACAGGCACAGGCCATCAATCAATTGTTGCATAGCCCTAGTGAGCATCACAATGCTTTGTTGCAATTGTTTAATCGTTCGGATCATGCCGCCGATTATTTTACTCGTACCATCGATCAATCTATTGCCCAAGCAGATATAGCTTGGAAAGTACTGACAGACCGAAGTAGAAATGGCACTTGGCAGCAACAAAGGTTTGTATATAAGGCAATACAAACCCGTGATTTTGCATTGCTAGAAGGGCCGCCCGGTTCAGGAAAAACGACGGCCATTGTTGAACTTATTTTGCAACTCATAGAACGCGGCAAACGGGTATTGTTGGTGTCGGCTACCCATGTGGCGGTAGACAATGTTATTCATAGAATATTGACCACCTACAAGGATGAATGTGCCGAAAAAGTAGTGCCGCTACGCATTGGGGACAAAGGAAATATTCGAAAAGAATCGGTAAAACCCTATCGTTTGCAGGCGTTTATTCGCAACAAAAAACGGGAGATAAAAAATAGATTGGCCAAGAACCAAAATCGTACAGAGAGCCAAACCAAGTTGTACCAATCGCTCAAAGATGAGACAAAAAATAACCAAGCTTTTGAAGATATTATTCTGAATTCGGCCAACCTAGTGGGGGGCACTATGGTGGGGGTATTGCAGTATCCCAAAATCAAGAATGTTAATAGTACAGAGTTGTTTGATGTGATGATTGTGGACGAGAGTTCCAAAGTGACCTTTTTAGATTTTTTGGTACCTGCCCTGTATGCCAAAAAATGGATTTTGGTAGGCGATGTGCAGCAGTTGTCGCCCTATGTAGAGGACGATTATATCAATGAATCCATTGATCGTTTGTTGCCCTCCACAGAGCAAAAGGAACGCATTGTCAAGCAGTTTGAGTTGAGACGAGAACTAGAACGTTCGAAGGGGCAGCCTTGGGGAAGGTACCTCAAGGTTTTTTTGACTAGGGCTATAGAGGCCGTTGATTTGGAGGAATTTGGATTGGTGTATAAGTTGGGCAATAACTTCAACCCTACCGCCTCCAATATATTGCAATTGAATAGTGCAGATGTGGTGGTTTGTCAAGATTCTGAACGCGCAAAAAACCATTTGGGCAAGTATGTTTTTGTAAAAACCAAGGTGTTTGAGGGCTATATAGATGCTCCTAATTTTAAGAATCGTCAAAAGTGGTTGCATTACAACAAAAAATCTCGATCATGGGATAAGTTTTATCATCCATTTGAGCGAAGTAGCCATGATACCCAGACTTGGAAAGAAATGGTTGGCAGTAGGTTAGGGCAGTATTATGAGTATCGTTTTAATCCCGAATTGGCCGCTGCTGTCAAGGCAGATTTGGAGGCATTGGTACCCGATGAGACCTATTGGCAAGCGTTGGATAAGATCCGAAAAGTTGCCCTTCCATCCATATTAGAGTTGTTGCAAATAGGTATTGGAACCACCAAAAGCAGGAAAGGGTATATCCAAGAAAAAATCATCTACGAAGGTTTTAAGGACCATGAAAGGGTAAAAGAGTTAAAGTTTGAATCTCTGAGTTATCAGCACCGAATGGTGGATGCCATTGCCCAAACTTCTAGAGTGAATTTTTATAAGAATGATAACCTCAAAACGGCCAATACCATTGAGGATAGAACCAATTTTTTGGCCAATTACAAAGCGGCTGAAGCGCCGGTCATCTGGAAGCCCAATAGTGATAAATCGTTTAAAAGAAGAGACAGAAACGGCACTACCAAAAACGTCAATCCTACCGAAGTAAAGGACATAAAAACGGAGCTGTTGGAATTTATACAATATGCTCAATTGTATCCCAAAATAGATAAAAATGGCCAACCAGAGGAGTATGAAGTCGCTGTGCTTACTTTTTATAGAGATCAAGAATACGAACTCAAAAAGATGTTGAGACGCCTTACAGGGCAGGAGCATAAGCATAAGTTTTTTTCCAAGCACCATGTCAAAATTACCTTGTGTACGGTGGATAAATTTCAAGGGGATGAAGCAGATTTGGTGCTGTTGTCTTTTGCCATTTTTAAGAAACGAGCCTTTTACAACAATTCCAATAGATTGAATGTGGCTCTAACTAGAGCGCGATTTAAGTTGGTTTTGTATGGCAATAAATCGTGGTTGGCACGCAAAGCCATGTCGGAGGCGCTGCAATATTTGGCCACCGAATTTAAGGAAAGAATCATTAGTAGAAACGATTAAAACCAAGAACATGAACCTAAAAAAACAGCTCAACGTCAACATCTATTGGCTCGTAGCCACCTACAAAGTAAAACAAAAAAACGCGCCGATGTTGGCCGTACTGAAAGCGGTTAGAGAAATAGGAGCGACTACTGCTTATGATCTTCAAGATCATTTGTTGAGCCCCTTGTCGGTGCAGGCTTGTAGCAACCTATTGGCTCGACTCAAAGACTTACAGTATTTGGAGGATTGGGACGAAGAATACATACAGGATTGGGAAGAAGAAGACATACAGGATTGGGACGAAGAAGACCAGGAATATACCCTCACCAAATTGGGGGAAATGGCCGTAGCACAAGAAGTGTTTTATGAAGAACGAAAGGGAGTATTGAAGATTTGGACGACCTCCAAAAATGATTTTGTACAACAAGAAATCATCAAAATCCAAGAATTGGGCAAGGATGCCAAGGATTATCAAAACGAAGATGCAGCCATGGAGAAAATACCTAGCAGCCTCAAACGTAGACTATCTTCTGAGGATATACTTGTACTCAATAATGGGCAGTACATTATTGATAAAATAGAGGATAAGGGAATTATAGGGAAACCTGCACACGAAAAATTAACCCTAAACTTGGATGATCGTGGTTTGACGGCTAAAGTATTGGATTATGAAGAACGGCAACCAAGCTGGACCGCAGCGCAGGCAGCGCAGGCTATATTGATTCATTGCTATAAGGAGCGTTACATCCGAGAAAGGCATCTGGTAAAAGTGCCTTTTGATGCCCGTAACTTGGCATTGCACCGAAAGGAAACCATTGAAGCCCCCAAATTGGGTGATACGACTTTTGAGCCTATTCATCTTTCATTGAAGTTATCTCCAATCGATACAACAGCAGCTATAAAGTGGTATTTTGCTCGTTTAAAAGAGCATATTCTAAGCCAACCTAACTATGTATCAGAAGAGGCATTTAAACAAGATGCCAATGAATTGGCCGAGCAGTTTGTGTTGTTTGAACCCCAATTGAGCAATCAATTTCCTAGAGCTTTGGTCTTGAAGTATTTGAACAAAAGAGCGGACTTTTATATCCGTGCAAAATTAGAAACCATCAACTATTTAACTTATTAGACATGAGCCCTATTGTATTAAAAAAAGTCATTCAAAATACCCAAATGATTTCCTCTGTGTTTGTGCCTACAGGCGCGCAATGGAAGAGTTTGGAGGCAGTGCCACTCCAAGTCAGGGAAAGTGGCCCCAAAATGCTTTTGTTTCAACACCTTATAACTTGGATAACTGCTGCAGAGCAGTTGATTTGTTTGCAGTCTTATCTCATTCAGGACACGGCCATTATTGATGCTTTGGTGACGGCATCTGAGCGAGGGGTGCAGGTATATGTGATGGATTCGGCCGAGGCTAGGCTAGGGGGCAATGGTTTGGAGGAGGAGGAACATCATTCGACCAAGGATTATAGAACCATGATAAACACCAAGTTTAGATATGCCTTGGTACACCGGCAAGCGTCTAATTTTCATGCCAAATTCATCCTAATTGATCCCAGCAGCCCTGCTCCTAAAGGGGCGTTGTTGACAGGCAATTTTAATAAAAAACCCTTTGAGGAAAATCCAGAATTGGCGGTTGAGCTGAACAAGGGGCAAATCGAGGAATTGTTTCAAGTGTTTGTGTATCATTTTTGGGAATATGCCCAGCATGAACAAACGGCTAAGGAGGAATTTGAAGCCCTAAAGCCTGCCCAGCAATTTGAACGGCCACCCTTGAAGCAAATACTATTGACTTCGCCCGACCAACCATTGTCCAATTTGCAAGCTACCTTGTTGGCGCAGGTGGAAAAAGCCAAGCATTCTATTTTCTTTTCGACCTTTGGTTTTGATATTGATAATGCTGTTTCTAAGGCTATTTTGGCTCAATTGGAAGCAGGGGTACAGGTGCTTGTTTTTTGTAGACCAAGAGAAAAGGCCATGCATAGAAATATTGATGTATTGGCCGCCAAAGGAGCATTGGTGTATTGTCATCCACTGATTCATGCCAAGTCAATGGTGATAGATGCCCAGTGGGGGGCGGTTTTTAGTGCTAATTTTGAAAAACATGGCATGGAGCAAGGTTTGGAGGCAGGGGTGGTATTGAGTAGTGCTCAGAAAGATGATTTGTTGAAGGTGTACCACAATTGGCAACAGACGTTTCCTTATCAATTTAAAAAAGAAATACCAATAGCCAAATTGCCTCACCAGTATGCACAGTTGAGAAAAGGAAGATTACAATCTTTCATTGTACAGTCTGAGGAAAACTTAAAACCTGTTAAAAAAACAGTAGTTCATTTAAAGGAGCTAATTGCCTATGTAGAAAAAAAGCCTATTGTTAAGAATACTAAAGCTCAAAAAATAATTCAGGAACAAACGATTGGATTTAAGAGCATAGGAGATCTAACTTATTCTAAGCAACAAACAATGGTAGAAGGAGTAGACTTGGTAGAATATCAAGAAACCATTAAAAGCAAAAAAGAAGAAAAAATAGTCACCCATCAGGTATTGCTTTTTGGTGCCTCTATTGCGGCACTAAATTTAGAAACCACTATTGAGCAGCTAAAAAAAATGGATTTGGAAAATTATAAAATTTTTATGAAGTAACATGGCAAAGAAACAAATTTACCTGACTTGGGATGCCTATAGGGCAGGGTTTATAGCCACCGCTACTGCCCTTGAAAAATTGGTGGAGCAAGAAAATATCCATATTCATCAAGTTTATTATTTGCACAATGAACGATTAACCGATAAAAATCATGCTGGTTGGGAGGCATTTTCGGACAAGAAGGTGGCACCAGAAATACAGTCCCGATACCAAGAAAACGCTACATTCTTGGATGAAGTGAAACGATGTGCCGTTATCGGCAAGGATTATCCGCGCAAAAACATAAAAATGGAAACCAAGCGACTGGATATTAAATCTGTAACCGATTATCAATCTATTTATAATAGAGTACGAGGCTTTTTGGAGGAGTATATAGCGCCTATTTCAGATGGTGATTTGCATATCAATGTATCGCCAGGAACGCCCCAAATGCACGTGGTTTGGCTGATGCTCAATACGGCGGGTTATCTGCCACCTACTACTAGATTGTGGGCATCGCAATGGGACAAGAAAAAAAAACAAATTGTTCTTACGGCTATTCAGTTTAAGCCCAAAACGTTTTTGAGTGAGGTGCTTGCTTCTAGGTTCAACAAATCGCAGCGCATCCGCATCAATCCCAATGATACTCGATCGCCCAAACGAAAGGAAGCTGAAAATTTGTTAAGATTGTATACGACCCTCCCCAAAGCTCCCATTTTGATTTTGGGAGAGCGCGGAACGGGCAAATCAACTTATGTAAAAACCTTGATACAAGAGCAGTATGGCCAATCGGACTTTCCGATAGAAGAAATTGCTTGTGGCACTTTATCGGAGGAATTGATGCGCTCAGAATTGTTTGGTCATGCCCAAGGAGCTTTTACAGGAGCTAACAGCGAAAAGCAAGGATTACTAGCCAAGTTCAAGGACGAAGGTATTTTGTTCTTAGACGAGATTCACGATTTGTCCAAACCGCTGCAGCGACAACTTATTCAAGTGTTGCAATCGGGCGAATATTACCCTGTAGGTTCTGAAACCAAACAAACCACCAATCCTAGGATTATTGTGGCTTCCAATTATTCTTATGAGCAATTGAGTTATGAAATTTTGGATGCCGATTTTTTTGATAGGGTAGCTCGTTTTGTGGTTGCCATACCCCCTTTGAGAGATTGCAAGGAAGACTTAGAACATTACTGGAGAAAAACGTGGCAACAATTATCGAATTTTGAAGCCGCTCCAGCCCTTATTTGGAACGAGCAGATTCGACAATACCTTCATCAAGCCGAATTGAACGGAAATTTTAGAGATTTGCAGAAACTTGTCTCTTATCTAATGGCCTTCTACTTAAGAGAAAAAAATGCCCAACGTGCTTTCCAACTAGCCAAAGCACAATATGAAAAATGGCCCTCTAAACCGCTTACAATTGCGCCTGCATCACAAAATCCATATTACATACAAGGGAGTTCTTACAAAACGATTCTCACTCAATTCAATCATGATTTGGCCTGTTGGGCCGAACAGTATTACGGCAGCAAAGAAGCCGCTGCTCATGTTTTGGAACGTGGGACCAGTACTTTGTATCAGGATATACAGAAGGGGCAAGAGAAAGGTGATACAAACCTGTAATGCTGCTTATAAGTATCCTATAAACAAACTTAAAAGAGCCTTTTAATTCCTCTTGGCTGTAGTTGTCAAGCATTTTCAAAGTGTTTGACAATTCCTCCAGTTTTTTTTGTCCTATACTTAAAAATTTATATTAGGTACAAGAAAGGGGACAAATGATACACAAACAAGAAACTATAGTAGAATCATAGTTTCGTTTCGAGTATTAAGAATACGAATCGGGTTTATTTGGCACTATTTGAGTATATTGAGAAAGCTGTACCATATCTTTAGACTCCATTCCAATGCGGCATAAACTTGAAGCACGACACGATAGTTTTTGTTGCAGGGTGTGAAAAAGAAATATAATTTTATTAATAAAAGTTATGAAAATATTAAATACAATCCTGTGTGCCATAATATTAGCTGTCGTGTTGGCAATGAGTAGCTGTAGTCCAGAATCCTCCAATAACCAAGCTGAAATCGATCGATTGAGAAATCAAATCAAAGAAGATAGCCTTTTTAGAGAGAACTGGGCCAAGGAAAGTGGTGAAATTGATGCCTTGTTAACCAAAGTAGCTGGTCTTACAGAAGATGCACAAGGG
>JBGCDW010000059.1:0-4208 GCA_045105775.1 Aureispira sp. | reverse complement strand
ACACACGATGAACTATTCAAAGCAGACGTTTTGCAAGAAAAAGTCATGAACTTGAATGCAAAAGAAGTGATGAACTATGCGAATGCCTTGCGTCAAGGGTTCCACTTAGTTCGCGACAATGGCTTATTAATCAATCGTTATATTCTTGCTATTCAGGAAGAACTAGAAGGCAATGCAGCAGGGTTCCGTACACAAATGGGGACGACCCTAAAGGATGGAGACGGAAAGGTTATTTATACGCCCCCTCAAGACGCTCAAGAGCTTGAACAGTTAATGGAAAATTTAGAACAGTACATCAATGATGACAGCTTAGATGAGGTAGACTTATTGGTAAAAATGGCTATTATTCATTTTCAGTTTGAAAGCATCCATCCTTTTTATGATGGCAATGGTAGAACAGGGCGTATCATCAACATTCTTTACCTTTGCTTAAAGGGCTTATTAGATACGCCTATTTTGTATTTAAGTCGTTTTATCATTCAAAACAAAGCCAAATACTACGAATTATTACAAGCTGTTCGAGATCATGATAATTGGGAGGAGTGGATTTTGTATATCCTAAAAGGGGTGGAACAAACGGCTTTAGAGTCTATTCAAATTATTCAATCTATTCATGCCTTGATGCTGAAATTCAAGCAAGAAATTAGAACTAAACTGCCTAAAATTTATAGCAAGGATTTGTTAGAAAATTTGTTTAAGCACCCTTATACTAAGATTGAGTTTTTGCAGCAGGATATTCAGAAGTCAAGACTTACCGTTACTAGTTATTTAAAAGCTCTTGTTGAGATAGGCTTGCTAGAAAAAATAAAATATGGCAAAAGTAATTACTACATCAACAGGGAGCTCTTTGCGTTGTTTACTCAATCCCATTAACATGTATAAAAAACGCCGTTTTCTTTACACGTTATTGTTTCATGTATAAAAAATGCCATTTTCTTTACACGTTGTTGTTTTTATAAAAGCTCTCTACAGTCTCTTGCTATTGCCTGCAAAACCCCAGCGGTGCCAAACATCAAAGACAAGATTAAAATTTTGATTTTTAGCCAACTACTTGGAAGCAGTAAAGCACTTGATGTGTAGCGTGTGGCATTGTTTGTAAGAGGGGTTAAAGTTGCCTATTCTGCCTATAGTTGGTTGTTTTAAATTTAATTTTAATTAAATTAGCATGTATGATTAAAATTTCAAACCATTTCATTGATGTCATTAGATTCTAAAAATAAAATATTAGTTGTCTTTGTAGTTGATACATCAGGTAGTATGAAAGGTTATTTAGCTAAGGTATCAGATTCATTAGAAGGACTCATAACAGATATTAAGTTAGAACGACCAAACTACTTACGAGTATTGGAGTGTGCTATTATAACTACAAATACATCCTTAGACCACAATATTAAAGTTATAAAAAGTACTACTCCAATCAGTGAATTAGGGGTGATTCAATTTGAAACAGGAGGAGACGATTCACTCAATTACGGTATCAATAGCGGAATAGAAGTAATAGAGGATTATAAGAAAAAGAATCAACCACACTCTCCCCCTATTTTAATTGCAATTACCGATTCCTCAGGAAGTGCAACGATTGATAAAGGCTTATCTAATTCATTACTAGAGCAGGTAAATCAGGATCAATATTCTTTCTGGACTCATGTATACACAGATGATAACAATAACTTTGAACAGTTAAAAAATTTAGTAGCAGATAATATAGTGGTCAATTATGAGAATAAACGAACTCTTAGTGAACTTCTATCTAATCCACTATTTTCTAAGCTAGATGAAATAATCAAACTTCAAGATGACGATGCTGTTTTATTGACAAAAAAAATGAAGCAGTTGAAAAAAGATCTTGATTCAAAACTTGAAGAAGAAACAAAAAAGAATGAGGAGTACATTAAGGATTTGTTTAGTGAAAACAAAGAACAACTTGCAGAAGAAATTAAAGAACTTAAAAAGCATACAACTAAAAATAAAAAAATAGTAGTTGGATGCTTGTGGAAACTTTCAGTCTTTGTATTGAGTCCAATTACCTTAATCAGTTTGACGATATACTTGAATTTTGACAGTATTTTTGAATTTAACACCTACTACAAGCAAGAAATAAATATAGAAAATTACACTCCAACCATAGTCAATATAGAGAATGATTTTGAAGCAGACTTAGAAAGACTAAGACAGGAGTTTTCACCAGAAGTCAATGTAGATTTAAGTCTAGAGTATCACTATCACAATGAAACTGTCAGTAATGACTGTGAAGATTGTTCTAATTCATTGGTACTAACTTACACCTTAGAAGATAGCGTATCTAAATACAGTTTAGGGAAATATCAAGTAACAAGTAACAAAACAACTAAGTTGTCCGCTCAATTCGTTGAAGCAAAAATTGAAGAACTATTGGATACTTTTGATTTGAGAGGAGCGATTAAAGTTCAAATAACAGGCGAAACAGATGCTACTCCTATTAGGAGTAAAGGTATTCCTTATCAAAATGAACTTGGAAGTATTGCGGGAGAACAATATAAAAACTTGACGAATGATAACTCTATAAATTTAGGCAGTGTTTATTTGGCATGGAATGATACTATTCATACTAACGAAGAGTTAGCATTTTTACGAGCTTTTGCATTTGAAAAGTACCTGATGAAGTGGACAAAACCTTTTATTATTAAGCCTCCAACCTTCCAGCATTTCATAAGAACAAATAGTACTAAAGGAGTCTATTACCGAAAGGTTACCATTAGAGTATCTTTGTATCATGTAATCAAAAAGGAAGACAGATACGAGATAAGTACAGCTACTTAACAAAAGCTGTTCTTATTTACTTTTTGAAGATTTTTGTATCTTAATTTGTGCCTCATCACTTGTAAAGTGTTGATAATCAACGAAAAAAATACTTTCTGTATGAGGGGGGGGGTAAAAAACAATCACCCCCAAAAAACAAGACAAACTTATCAATCAACACAAAACATCAATTGATAAAATTGCTTCCAGCAAATACAGCACCCAACCTCAATGCATGCCCCCCAAAAGTCCCAACGGGACGACATAAAAAAAGGAAGCGACGAAGTCCTTCCGATATACCAAGCCGCCTAAGTTGTAAGTTTGAATGTTAAGGCTTGATTCTATAAGTTATAAGGCAGTAATTACTTCTTGCAAAGATTAATCACATATCCAACAATTCATCTACAAAAGGACAATGCCCTAGCCAACCATCTTGTTCTAACATGAAATTTTTGACGATTAATTTTCTAGAGGCATTTACAAAGCTATCTTTTTTTAGGCCCATCTCTTTTCCTTCAGGCGAATCTTTCAACACCCACTTTGTCGCATCGACAAATCTTTGGCATATTCTATATAGTCATCATCATCGTCATCAAATAAATATTCCATTACTTCTTTTGATAGTGCAGCTTCTTCGAGTTGTTGAGTGGTTACATTTTTGGGAGATAAGCAGAGTTTTTCTCCTATAGCTTTGTGTAGTGCTGAGTTGAGTTCCATGTGCTTAAAAACAGGCTTTAGCATAGGCTTAAAAAGCAGCGGCGCGCTTTTATAAACACCATCATAATCCTCTGCCGAAAGAGTGGCTATACTGCCCAAGGCTTGTACGAGTTTGTCCAATACTTTGTAGAGTTCTAGGAGTCGGTCAAAATCCGTTTCGTTGGTTAATGCCTGATTTTTAACGCTATAGAGTATTTTTTTTTGTTCTTTATTAATACGTCTAAAGACAAAAATTGAAATAGGAGTCATTAGTAGTACTGCGCCTATTTTTTTTAAAAATGCTGTTATTTTATGCTCTTTATTAGTGTACGTTTGTGTTCCTCTATTATTGTAAACTTCTATAATGCTGTGTGCAAAAGGAGCAGAGCGTTGGGATTTTTCTAATTGCCTTATATCAATCCCAGTAGACATATTAACTGCCATAAATAGTGTAGATTAAAAAGGTGAAAAATTAGATTATTGTAGTGTTAACAACCAATGGTTTGGGGGGCTTTGTCATTATTAAAAGCAAATAATGTTCCTAAGTCGTTGTTTGAGAATGTATTTCATATTTTTTTACTTTGAAATAGAAATAGCTTAAGCTGAAAGATACAGCTTTTCTGTTTCGCACAATACTTGCGAAGTTAACATTTTTTAGGCACATTTTGTTCCAAAACAAGCATCGTTAACTTTTTTTGCAAAAAAAATCATCCAATCATCTCCCGAGCCAAAAT
>JBGCDW010000058.1:0-8368 GCA_045105775.1 Aureispira sp. | reverse complement strand
TATTAGTACACTACCCTACGCACGACGTTAATAAATAAGATAACTTTAAAGTAATTGAGACAGATTTGATGAAGTAGCGTTACTACGCATTTTGAACAATGTCATCGTCGAGACTACAAATGTTCTCTAGGCATTCATTCTTTTGCAGTAATTTACTTCAACTAGCGTCTGTTCCAACTCTTTGGCTGAAATCAACAATCTACGATGTGCCAGTACAATCAATAATTAGAAATAGGTAATAGCGACGGCGACGCAGTTGTTGAAATTTTCAACTTACTACGAAGCGTCTTAAAGACTTAGAGCTTAAGGATGCTCGTAGTAAAATCGGTCATTATGATGATGCTGACCCTTTGGATAATCTGCACTTGATGGGGCTACTAAGCAAGGTTGTAGCGTTTCCTCATTAGAGCAGAGTACTCGCAGGTTCCATATCAATTGTTGAATTGCTGTAGAAATTCCCATAGTGAACAAATTATTTCCTGATAAAATTTAATTAGTTGGCGTTGTTTGATAAGCTGTGTGAGGTAGCTTGGTTGCGCCATTCATAGTACATAACCACCAGTATTAGTGCATAGTTCCCCGCACTAAAAAAAAAGCTATATTTTTTGTTTTTTGAAACAAAAAAGCAGGCCAAAAAGACCATAAAGCACTAAAAATCAAAAAATTAAGTTTTTTTATTTTTTTTCACAAAAAGAGTTTAATTGAAGTAATTGTTCAAAAAAAGCTGTATTTCTTGTCTATTGGTCAACAAACCTTTTCTCTGTGAAGGTAGTATGGGAGTCATGCCAATATTTAAGCGTTGGAGTTTAGGCAAGTGTTGGATGTTTGGAGGCAGTTCCAACAAAGGGTTGCTAACCAAGTTTAGGCTTTCTAATTGAGATAACTCTGGGAGCCAACTAGGCAATTGTTGAATTTGACAGGAGCGACAGCTTAGACGTTTCAAGTGTTGCAACTGACGTACCCAAGGTGGAATATGCGTAAGATTGGGATTGGATAAGGTGAGTGTTTCGAGTTGCTGACACTGGGCAAGTGTGGCAGGCAACATCCAATGATATTTTGAAGTAGCAATCAGACTGAGTGTTTTTAGTTTTTTTAGGGCACCGAGGCTATCTGGCAACCAAGGGAGTTGGTACTGAAAAATCATTAATTGTTCTAAATTGGATAATTGACCAAAGTTACTTGGTAGTTCCTTGATGTGGTTCTTGCTCAAATAACATACTTTTAATTGCTTTAAGGCTTCTATATTATTGGGTAATGCACGTAAGTGTGTATCACTAATAGATAAAAAATTGGTTTGCTCCAAATACATTAACCAAGTATCTAAACGCTGATAATGTTCCCCTCCTAAATGTACGTGTTCAATGGGAATGGTTGCTAATACTTGTTGCTCTATAGGAGTAGGGAGCCAGCCTGTTTGGTGGTATTTGGGCCGTTGCAAAAACAAGGGCAATTGCCATAGGCTTCGCAATGTTTTACGACCAACAAACCTCAATAAAGGCAAATAGCGTTCTTGAGCGGCTTCTCGGAGTACTCTGTTGTTTTTAATTAACATCAATGCTAGTACAAGATTCTCCTTTTTCCAACTCTCTATTAATTCAAAAAGTTTTTTTACGTTTTGTTCCAAAATACTTACTTGTTTATCCTAATATAAGACATTCAAATGTATGATTTTTTATTTATTTTTCACCATATTACTTACATAAAAATAGATATAAAAATATTTTTCAAATTACTAGTTCCTAGTGCCTAGTAAGCCTTTTTTAATAAATGTTTGTATATTGTTTAGCTTTTGGCTCCGTTCTACCTATTGAATCACTACATGCTTTATGACTACCAATAACCAACCTCCAGACACTCCCCCTCCTCACAAAGGACGCTTTAATCTTCCTCAAAACCGCTTTACACATTTACTAGGCCGTACCTTCAAGGAATTCAAAGAACTTTTTAGCCTGCGCTTTGATACAGACGAGACTGGAACCATTGAGTCGATTCACAAAAGTATTGAGTTCAAAGGTGGCAATCTCTGGGGGCTTATCTTTGCTGCTTTTATTGCAGCTATTGGCCTCAATGTGAATTCAGGTGCTGTTGTTATTGGTGCCATGTTAATTTCTCCTTTAATGGGTCCCATTGTTGGGGTAGGATATTCGCTGGCTACCAATGATTTTGAAACACTTAAAAATGCCTTAAAGAATTTAGCAATTTTTGTAGTGGGTTCTGTTTTGGCAGCCATGATTTACTTTGCCATTTCCCCTATCAAGACGCTAACAGAGCAACTAGAAGCCCGTACCGCCCCTACCTTTTATGATGTAATGATTGCTATTTGTGGTGGAGCTATAGGAATTGTAGCCAGTTCTAGGTTTGATAGAGGCAATGCCATTCCTGGGGTAGCCATTGCGACAGCATTGATGCCTCCTTTGTGTACAGTAGGCTACGGTTTGGCTACTGCTCAATGGACCTATGCAGGGGGTGCTTTTTACTTGTTTTTTATCAATTCTGTGTTTATTGCAGGTACTTCCTTTCTATTTGTAAGAGCCTTAGATTTTCCTAAGAAAGAATTTTTGGATCCTGCCAAAGAACAACGTTATAAACTTATTATGATTTTTGTTGTGGTGGGTACTATCATTCCTAGCCTTTGGACAGGTTATAATTTGGTACAACGAGAACTTTTTAATAGCAAGGCACTTGCTTTTGAGCGTAGTGTAGACAATTATCGATTGGAAAAAGGGGTTATTATTGGGCAAAAAATAGACTATCGTAGAGATACACCTACTATTATATTAATTACTTCTGGTGGATTGCGAAACAATGATCGAGATAACCTAATCCATAAAATGTCTGAGGTAGGCTTGGGAAATGCCCGTTTAGAGTTTAGAGAGGGTAATTTGGATGTAGAGGTCCTGCTCGCAGAAGTTCAAAGCTTGCAGAATAAGTTTACCTCTATCAAGGATGAGTATGCTAATGTGCTAAAAAAATTATATGAAGACAACGAAATTGTTCTCAAAAACAAAACAGAACGCATCAATTTTCTGGAGTCAGAATTGGCCAAATACCAAGTTCAGCGCAAACGAAGTAGTAAGCCTGTAGACGATATTGCAAGCGAATTTTCTGCCCTTTATCCAGAGGCCGTAGAAATTTCCTACAATGAGTTGATAAAAATGAATACGACTAATAAAGTATTAGATACCATGCCTACGGTTATTATCAATTGGGAAGGTAGACGATTACGCGATGAAAAAAAGCAACGTATAGCTAATTTCTTTCAAGCTAGAATGAAATTGGATACGATTGAAATTATTGTTTATTAATACGCTGTTCTTGTGGAAGCTACGACTACTTTTTTAGATATTTTATTAGACAGCCTTCAAGATGGGTATTTTGTAAAACTTACGTTGAGCAAATGCGCTCCAAAAACAGCTGATTTACACAACATCTATGGGCGCCTTGTTTTAGTAAAAGGAAAACATCTATTATCCCTCACCTATCGTTATCCTACTCAGGATATAATTAAGAATCTTGATTTTGAGCAGGCCATAGAAGCCCTACAAGCCCTATTAGGTCAGCATTTCTTAATTGCGACCTTACGTACTACCCGTCAGGATTTAGTATTACAATACAATAAAAAAAGACGTGCAAGGCTTCAACGTCAGCAACCAAGTATTCGCCAAGCACCTAGTCTTGACCACAACCAAGCCAAACAATATTTAATTGAGGAAGATGCGCCCTTTTTGGAACAATTGGGAATTGCCAAAGCAGGGCGGGTGCTCAAAGCTTATCAAGACAAGTATCGACAAATTAATAAGTATGTAGAAATTATGGCTGGGTTGTTAGCCCCTTTAGTCCATCGTCAAAAAGCACTACATATTGTGGATATGGGTTCGGGAAAAGGCTATTTGACCTTTGCTTTGGCCCATTATTTACACCAACAAAACCAAGCTGTTGCGATTACGGGCATTGAATTGAGGCAACATTTGACCGATTTTTGCAATGAGAAAGCACAAGCCTTGAACTGGTCGAATTTGAATTTTGTTGCACAAGATATTCAGGCTTACAAGGGTACTATTGATGTCCTTATTGCCCTTCATGCTTGTAATACAGCTACGGATTTGGCCTTGGCCAAAGGTATTGATGCCCAAGCACAAGTGGTAGTTGTTGCGCCTTGTTGTCATCGCCAAGTTCGCCAAGATCTTCAACCACCTGCTAACGCATGGAACGGCCTTTTGAAACATGGCATTTTATTAGAACGTCAAGCTGAATTGCTCACCGATAGTATTCGAGCCTTATTATTGGAAACGGAGGGCTATAAGAGTAAAGTTTTTGAATTTATTAGTTCAGAACATACGGCCAAGAACTTGATGATTACAGGAGTCTATCAGGGTATAGATATCCAGCAGCGCCAGCAGGCTCTTGAACAAATTAACACTCTAAAAATGCAGTTTGGTTTATCGGAGCATTATCTAGAAAAGTTGCTGGTTGCTCTATGATTGTTTACGGTTGTGCTTCTTTTAAAAGTAATAAGTTGTAGACGCTCCCCCCTCTTAGTTCATACTATTGTTTGAATTTAAATATTGAAACCGTTTTTCGACATCAAAAATGGCGTTTGCTAACGAGCCAGCATGTTTGTAGAATTAGATGGTTGATTGATTTTCCTTAGGTTGAATTATGTAATGCCTTCTCCTAAATGGTCTCTAAACCAAGCCATAGGCAACCTTACAAACTCCCAAAAAACAAGCTCAATTATATCCAATGCCTTGCTTATTGACCCTTGAATGGATCAAAAGCAGCAAGCACTGTCTAAAATCCACTCCCACATCTTTAAGAGCCTTGCACTACTCCCAATTAGTGCAAGGCTCTTTTTGTCCTAACTTATAAGCATTCCTAAATGCGTACTCCATGGATATAATCGCTTCTAAGCGATTATTAAAATAATACAGATTAAATTCAAAAAGATCAAAAAGTCACTAAAAGTGATCTTTTAAATTTTTTATAAAACAAATAAAACACTCAAAAATAGCAATTAAAGAACAATAAGACGCTTTTATTAAAAACCTATTATTTTTTTTGAAAAAATATTACTATATTTATCTCCTATACTGAATTGACGTTATTAAAAAAAATAGTAATAGGTACTAAAAAACAAAGAACGATGTTTAAAGATAAAACAGATGCTACGGCGTTCAAGTCTCGTAGTTTAGATCCAGTGAAAGCAAAAACACTGTTGAAAGGGTCAATCAAGAGGCTATCAGACAATGCAAATATGGCAGCAGGAATGCGGGCACCCTTTCACTTAATAAAAGATTATTTCAAAGATGAAGCTGGTGTAGCAAATGGAGATTTACTGTGTGTAGGAATCAACAAGCCATTGACCAAACTTTTTAACACCGTAGAGTTAAAACCAGGAAAACAAGAAGTGCGCCTATCGGAGAATAATACAAACGTATCAATGGGCGAAGTGTATGTGAAGCTAATGAATGGTAAAAAAGTAGTATGCTTTGAACCCACACCAGTAAGCAAGATGAAGACACCCATGTGGAACAAGGCCTTGAAGACGATGAAGGCAGCTTTTGGAGGAAAACGCGGAGTCGTAATTATAGCAGGACAAGCAGTAGCTAACGAAGAAGACCCAACAACTGTAGAAGGGGCTGACAATACGGTTCAAGGTGCGACAAGAGCCACTACAAGCGATGCCACTACAACAGCACAAGCCCAAGATGGATTGAGTCAATTTGCAGCCGTCATATCAGAAGGTCTCAAAACAGTCTTGCCAAATCAAATCTTGCCGAACATAAGAGCCAAAGCAGTTGGTGCCAATGACAAGCAACAAGTAGAGTTGATCTTGAGTAACATGGACAGCTTCAAGAGTGCCTATCCGAGTGCAGAAACAGGAATGAAGACGAAGTATGCAAGTGTATCAGGAGCTGTAGAGAAGCATTATAAGAATGTCTTGACCATCCGTGCAGCCGTAGATGCCTTATTGGGACAACAATCAGCACCCAATGCAGAAAATACAGGAACAGCGACAAGAAGAGGATTGAATCCACAGTTAGCACAATTGCTAAAAGATGCAGAGACAGCGATTAAGTCATCTCAGGGCAATCAAGGAGTACGTCAGGAGCAATTTGCAGCAAATGCAGGCCCAGTGATAGTCGGTGGCGATGAATTCCTAGGAAAAATTTAACCCCCAATTATTAATTAACTAAGAAAAAAAAAGAGTCATGGCAAATTATATGGACGACCCAGAATACAAAGAGTTGGAAGTCAAAAAAACAGGAATAGAAGAAGGAATCAAGGAACAGGAAGAGTCAATAGCAACTATTCAAGCAGACTTGGATAATGCTGATGAAGAGTCAAAAGGAGATTTAGAAGCAGAGTTAGAAGAAGGGAAACAATTGTTGGAAGAAGCCAAAACGATGCTCGATGATACCGTTGCAGAGATGAAACAATTGGAGGAAGAGTATGAAGAAGCAACAACTTTATCAGAGCTGGTAGAAGAACCTACAGTAGAGGAAGACGTAGAAAAAGACGTAGAAAAAGACATAGAAGAAGACGTAGAGAAAGACGCAGAGGAAGACGTAGAAACTGACGAAGAGGATCTGGAAGAACCTACAGAAGAAGAGTTGGCAATGGCAGAAGCATTGATGGCAGAAACGGAAGCAATCGCAGATGAGACTGATGAGGTTATTGCTAAAGTAGCAGAAGAGACACCAGAAGCATAAGACTGGTAAAAGTGACTTTTAAGCAGGTTATAACAAACCTGTTCATTTAATAAAAAAATACATAGAGCAATGGCACAAGCAACTAATCAAGATATTGATGCTCAACTTTTAGCGCTTGAAGAACAAAAAGCTAAAATAGAAGCGCTTATAGGGAAAAAAATAATGTTCAGAAGAAGGTTTAAAGCCGTACTTAATCGAATAAACGCACAAATCGCAGAACTAAAAAAAGCACCACAAACAGGTGTATCTGATAGTACTCCGCCAGAAGAAGATAACTCTGACCAAGTTGCAGCATTGGAAGAAGCACCGCAAACAGATGCACCTGATAGTACTCCGCCAGAAGAAGATAACTCAGACCAAGTTGCAGCATTGGAAGAAACACCACAAACAGATGCATCTGATAGTACTCCGCCAGAAGAAGATAACTCAGAACAAATTGCAGCATTAGAAGCTCAAAAAGAGGAACTAAAGCAGAAAATTTCACAGGCCGAGAATGAAGAAGAAGTAGAAAAATTGGACGCTGAAATATCTGCAATAGACAGCCAAATCAAAGAGTTGACAGGAGAAGGAGGAGGAGCTGAACCACAAACAGGTGCATTAGGTCTGGACATTACCAACGCACCCAAGCCAGAAGTAGATCCATTGATTGCAGCTTCTTTGGCTTTGGTTGACCAACATTTTAAAATATACGGTGGAATTTGGGATAAGTCACTTTGGAAGGCTGATTTAGGAAGATTTGATTTGCCAATCGTACCTGGCGTTAATGCGAGTGTAATTGGTTCTGCTAACGTAAAAGCAAAGGCTAAATTCATACGTACAGGTGGTTCTAGTGGTGATGTTGTAGGGGTTGGAGTAAGCGGCTCTGTTGATGCCACTGGATCAGTAGAAGTGCGTGGTTCCATAGGTATTCCTGTATTAGCCAACGCATTTCTTGGGGTAAAGGGTTCACTGATAGCATCTACGGCTCTTAAAATGAGTATAGAGGTAGATGGAGCAAATGATCGGATGAATTATGTGCTCCCGAATTTATCTATTACGGTCAAATCTGCACTCGATCTTACACTGGGTATAGAGAGTCCCATATTTGAAATTTCTGACGCAGATGAGAAATTCATGAAAGAAATTTTGGCTAAAATTCCAGGTTCTTCTTATAGCAACGGAACATTGGCTTATAGATTAGGTACATTGAGTTTGCTGGCAATAACGAGTGGTTCTATCGAAATACACAGCTTAACTAGTGTCACTCTTTCAGGACCAAGTATCAAAATACACAGCAGTATACAAAGCTACATGAAAGGTGAAATTGATCGCTTAAAAGCAAACATTACTGCCTGTTTTAATCTAGCGAAACAATTATGGGAAGGACTTCAGAACGCTTGGGATAAAGTGGATGATTACATCCTACCGTGGAAATGGGGTAGAAGGTAAGATACAAAGTAAAAAATATCTCCTTTTTAGTCTAATATTCTAACTGGATAGTAGAGTTATGAATATAGCCTGAACTTTAGCATTTGCTAATAGACATTATCACGACTAAATTCGTAGCGAAAAAAGCATCTTTTTCCCTCACTCATCGTTAAAAATTGATTCCATAGCACTGCTATGAACTAAATTTTTGCCTTGATTGATGAAAAAACCTTACTTTTTGTCTCTGT
>JBGCDW010000057.1:0-42293 GCA_045105775.1 Aureispira sp. | reverse complement strand
ACACTTGGACTAACGGTTGGGCTATCACATGCTGTACAAGTGATCGTAGCATTATTGGGTGACCAAACAAAACTAGAAGTAGATAAATCTTGAAAATTCAAACACCAGTCTAGTAAATTTCCTGTTCCTGCACTGTTACCACCATTATTATGGGTAATAATTAATCTCCAAATTCCGTTGGTGGTTGCTCCCAGTAGTGGATTGAATCCTGATGGTCCATTTTGTGGAAAGTAATTACCATTTGGTGGAATAGGGGTAAACTGGGGAATACTTGTAATTAGTGTATTGCCTGCTTGTGCAGAGAATGTTGCCCCATTAAGCGTGCTATTAAAAAGCCCGTTTCTATTCGTTAAGACGACTTGCTCGCCACTTGGGGCTTCTAAAACTACCGTTATCAATCCAAGTGAATTGATATTTACATCAAAACAAACCCCTAATGAAGACAATAAAGCATCATTTATAGTTCCTGGAGCAACGCCTGAAACATTCAGGTTAAACGTTGTTGTTGCTTCTGTTTGAATAACATTAGGGCCAGCATGGGTAAATGTTCTATCTCCTGGGCCTGGTGCCACTGCTGCTCCAATTTGTGCGCTGTTTCCATTACACAATACCACATCAGAAGTCGGCAAAATATTAACAGGGTAAGGTGCTTCTATAACTACAGTATCTACTTGTGTAGGACAGATACTATCATTGTAGGTCAACACATAGGTATCTGGTGTTAATAGAATTACTTGTGGGTTTGGAATAGTTGTGCTATTAATATTACTATTGGGCGACCAACTATAATTTTGGATAGGAGGTGTAGTACCATTGTAAGTAATAATGGTACTCAGTTGAATGGTGTCCAATTCATTATCACAAATAAAATATTGACTGGCATCTGTATCAAAATTAGCAATCTCCATTATATCAATAATGAAACTATCTTGAGCAGAACAAGTGCCACCAACTACATCATAATAAATAATGTGTTGCCCTACTGAAGAGCTGGAGACATCTACCACGCCCGAAATTGGGTCAATGGATAAATTGGGATCGGAACTAAACAATCCTCCTGGTGTACCAGAAATGACAGGTATAGCATCTGCTCCTTGGCGACACCACAACGGCATTGGATAAGTAAAGGTAGGATCTGGAACGTCTACAATGGTAATCTGTATAGAATCGGAAGGACAGATAGCAATAGAATCTAAGGTATATACAATATCAAAGGTTCCTAATTGGGACGAATCCAAGTCAATAATCCCCGTAATAGAGTCCAGTACCAGTCCTGCTGGGTTGGTCACGAGTTGTCGGAATATCCCTGAGGAATCTCCTATGATTATGGGAACGGGATCGTTGTCGTTCCTACAATATATATTACTGGTATAATTAGAGCCATATACCCTCAGTGCATAGCCTAAAAATTGCAAGGAAGGTACGGGGCAGGCATTATCATTCACTGTAATGGTAAAAGGATAAATACCTGGGGTAAGGTTAATCGAGTTAATCGTAAACGTTAAAACAACAGAATCGCGACGTGTCGTATCTAAAATATAGTTAACAACGGCTCCTGGAATAGCAGTAACAATATTACTGGTTACCGTCAAGGAATCTCCATTAGGATCTTGCACAATTAAATCAAATGAACCAAAGGTTCCTCTACACAGCTCCAAATCTGTTCCATTGATGGTCAAGGCAGTTCCTTGCACCCCATTAGAATCTACTGCAGGAGGATCATTACTACAGTTGGTTAAGACAACCACCTGTACCTCTCTAAAGGTGGTAGCGATTACAACTCCATTTCTGATTTCCTCCACCTTGATAGAGGTCATACAAATCTGTTGCGTATTATCCAAAGGCATAAATGTCATTTGACCTGTAGTCGAATCAAACTGAAAGGTAGTCGTAGGCTCCACTAAAACAGGTGTTGTTATTGTAGCTCCTCCTACAAAAGGGATAGCTGTTCCTGGGGCAGGATCATCTAGAGGATTGGCCAACGAGAATATCAAGGTATCTCCATCTGGATCAAATGCCCCATGATTGTAAAATGTTAGCACACTATCACAGGTATATATAATAGGTACATTGGTAAATTGCACGGAGTTATTACAAGGAGTAACATTGGTATTAATAGTAGTAGAAACAAAGGTTCCTTGTCCATTGGGGTTTTGCAGGTTGGTAATAGAGCCTGAACGACAACAAACTCCATAGTTAATCGTCCATATACAACCAGCAGGCAAGGTAGCAATACCTGTATAATAGAATTGCTCTACCCCAGGCTGTGTTCCACCTTGACAAGTAGAAACAGTAGGGTCGCACAATTGGGATACATCTACATTGGAAAGGTGTCCGATCGTATCTAATGTTACAAAATTGGGGTTTGCTGCACAACCAGGAGTAGAACTTGTAAAAGTTAATCGAGCCGTACCTCCCAACGAAGCACTACCTGGGGCACAATCCCCATAGCAAATCATGGTAAATTCGTATTGGTTGTTTCCCAAACACTCATATGTTATGGTACATCCAAGGTTGTGAGTTGCAGAAGCCTGACTGTAAGTACCTAAGATAAGTAAGCACAATAGACTTACTCTTAGAAGAACTTGAAGGAGAATTTTCATCTGGAGTAGTATTGTTATTATATGCTAAATAGTTTGGTAGATAATATAGTTGGTGTTAACACTCTTGTTGTCTTATACTTATGCTCTAAGTATTAGAATCTTTATTGCCAATACTGGCAACTAGATAGAACACGAGTCTTATATACAACGCGCAGAACTTGTGAATTGTATTCACGAGTGTTAAAAAAACAGTAAAAAATGCTAAGATCAATCTTAAAACCTCATTTCTAGGAGGTTAAATTAGTTTCTTTGGCTTGGATAATGGAAATGAAGTCCTTGGACTGGAGGGAGGCTCCTCCTACCAACGCTCCATCTACGTCTGGCTGGGCAAATAAATCCGCTGCATTAGAGGGTTTGCAGCTGCCACCATAGAGTATGCGAACACTATCAGCTACTTGTCCGTATTTGTGATGGAGACATTGGCGAATGAAAATGTGCATGGCTTGTGCTTGTGCAGGCGTAGCGGTGCGCCCTGTACCTATGGCCCATATAGGCTCATAAGCAATCACTATATTTTCCAAATCGTCTACAGCGCGTTGAAAAAGGCTTTGTTCAAGCTGTTCTTGCACATATTGCTCTTGCGCTTCCCGTTCTCGTACTTCGAGTGGCTCGCCACAACAAAAAATAACGTTTATACCTGAGCCTAATGCCGCATTGACTTTCTTGGCTAGTAGTGCTGGATCTTCTTGAAAATAACTGCGTCTTTCAGAATGTCCTAATATAACATAGTCTATTTGCATGGTGGCTAACATAGGAGCCGAAATTTCGCCTGTATAGGCTCCTTTAGACGCTTGATGACAATTTTGGGCGGCAATACAAATATTGGGGGCATTGGATGTGAGTGCCTGCATTGGATGCAGATACAAGGCTGGTGGTGCCAAAACAATTTCTACCTGATTAGAGGAAGTGTTTGCAAATGCAACAAGCTCTTGGGTCAATGTAAGCGCTTCATTGATGTGCTTATTCATTTTCCAATTACCTGCAACTAAGGGACGACGGCTCATAGCAGTAAAGTAGTTTAAAAAGTGAAGTGCTTGAAACACTTGCACTTGTGTAATGAACTAAAGATAGACTACTTCTTCAGTAGTCGGACAAAAGTACATTTTTTTTTAAGAACTTCTTAATCTTCTGCTAACCTTAAGATAGGCAAACTATTCCCTTATTTTTTTCTATTAATAGATCTATAATTCTGTACTAAATTAATTAATGACTATACTCTAATATCTATCTTATCTCCTAAGAACTTGGGTTGAGTGCCCAATATGTACAAGTCTAACAAGGCTTTGGGGCGCGCCAAGTACTCTCTTATAGTAACTTTGTAGCCCCCCCGACTAGGCATAGTGGCATTATACGCAACAGCATCTATCCCATAGTGTTGTGCAATAAACAAAGCTCTGTAATTGTGAAATTCTTGAGAAACAATAGTAATGCGTTTTTGCTGAAAAATCTTACGGCTGCGTACCACAGAATCTAAGGTGCGTAATCCTGCAAAATCCATAGTAATGCAACTATCAGGCACACCTCGTTCCATTAATGCACGTCGCATATCTCTGGGTTCGTTGTATTTCATCGAGCTGTTATCACCACTTACCAAAATATGCTTCACTTTTCCACTGAAGTACAAATCAGTAGCGGCATTGATTCTATAGGTAAAATAAGGGTTTTCACGCACGCCATTGATGCTACGACTAGTGCCTAAAACCAATGCTACATCACTGTATACAATATCTTCTGTATTGTCATAAGCCTTGTCATTAACTGACCACAACATCCAAGAATTAAGTAACAACACTATAAGTCCCCCTACAGGAATGGCAATAGCACCATATTTAAGAAACAACCAAAAACGATTAGTAATCAAATTCATTTTTTATTTATTTGGGATGGAGAACACTAAAATTTTTAAAGACTCTTTCTGTGTGGGGGTTGATCTCAGAATAAATATAGTCAAAAATAAGGCCGTATTATACAAACGCAATACAAAGTATTATGTTACAAAGCTTTTGCCTATTTTTTCTTAGAATTTTAAATAAATCTCCATTTTTTATTAAATGTTATTACGAATTAGAACCGTTAAGTTTTCTAAAGAAGCCTCTGAGGTTATGAATTGCAAACGCAATTCTAACAATAGCACTTCTTTTTTATAGGATCAATTTTTTGTTGGATAATTTCAAGCCATTTTACTCCAACAAAGGCGTGTTCAATGATAACTCTAAGCTTGCCCATTGCTCTATTGAATTGTTTTTTGACGAACTCCACAACGTATTAGTACAAGATTATGAAATTATTCATAATAGTTGTATTTTCAGAGAAACCGAAGCAAAATATATTGTATGATTTATCCACAGTCTTTTCCGAAGTCAGGTTCTTCTTATGCAGAAGAAGAGATGTATACCAAATTATCTTCTTTACCTGATCGATATGCTGTATTCTACGAAATGGCGATTCAATCCAAAAATGCTGCTATTGATTTTCTTTTGATTGATAAAGAAAGAGGCATTTTATTGATAGAGGTAAAGTCCATTGTTCTAGATGCCTCTATCAAACGACAAATGCAAGATAGAGAACAAGCTTTTAAAGAAAAAATACAAGAAAATAGCAAAAAACAGCCGCTAGATACCATATTCATTAAAAGTGCTTTTTGGACAACTAAAGAAGATTCTAATACACCTATAGAGCAATGGATTGACGTACAATTTGAGGAGCAGGGAAAAGCGATTGCTCCTAAAAATTTTAAGCAACTATGGGCATTTCTGAAACCCTTCAACAAATACTACACACCTTCTGGTCAATTAAGTGCAGTTCATTTTATTCATTTTGGAGGCGTAGAAAATACAAGCCTTGAAAGACTACCTTCAACAGCTAAGTGGCTGTTCCTCACAGGCGAAAATGGTTATGGAAAGACTTCTATCTTGAAAGCTATCGCATTGAGTTTGTATGGCCCTGATGAATATTTTTTAAAATATAAGGATGGTAACATTTCTAGTTCTACAGAATCAGCTAGAGTTCCACAGTTAATGGTAAAAATACAATCCAAAGGAAAAGAACAACAATACAACTATCCTCGTCTTTCTCACAAAAAAAATTTCAGAAACATTTGTGCTTATGGGGCATCTCGTTTGTCGGTTTATACAGAAAGGCAAAGTAAAAAAGATAAAAATCCTATTTCGAGTTTATTTGATAGTACCACTGTATTACGCAATATTGAATTAGAATTATATAATTGGAGTCTAAATAAAGAAAACGCGGTTGCACAAAAAAAACTACTCCATACCAAAGCTTTATTAGAAAAACTTTTGGGGGGAGTTAAAATAGAAATATCCAATATACGAGAACAGGTTTGGTATAAAGAACAAGATGAGGAACAGTATTATGAGCCCATTACGCGAGAGCATCTAGCCGCTGGGTACAAAAGTCTTTTGGCAATGATAGGTGATTTAATTCTTCGTTTGTTTGATACACAACCAGATGTCGTCAACCCTGCCGATTTGGAAGGGATTGTAATCATAGATGAACTGGATTTACATTGGCACCCTAAGTGGCAAAAACGCTTACCAGGGCTTTTATCCAAACTCTTTCCAAGAGTACAATTTATTGCCTCTACGCATAGTCCCGTTCCTTTATTAAGTGCTCCAAAACATTCTGTATTCTTAAAAGTCAATAGAAGTTATCAAGAAGGGATTACCGTGGAACGATTTACCAAGCTAGAAAAAGAGGTCTCCCGCCTAACCCCTAATAATATTTTTACCTCTGATTTTTTTGATTTTGATTTTTTTGAAGATATGCCAGAAAAACAATTCAAAAAATTGTACACAGAAGATAATTATGACGACATAGAAAAGAATAAAGAGATAGACGATAGATTAAATAATTTAGATGCGGATCTTTTTCCTGATGACTTACTTTCTACAGAAGGATAATTATGGTACACAGAAAAAAAGATTTCACAAAGCCCCCTAGTGGCTTGATAGATCCAAAATGGGATGCTTTGAAAGCGGCATTATTAGTAGAACAACATGCTCACAAGGTAAAAGACACTTGTTATCGAGATACAACAATAGATGCTTTAGCCCTATTGTATAAGGATAAGTGCGCTATATGTGAACGAAAAAGAGGCATGGAGCTAGAAGTAGATCATTATAGGCCCAAAAAACCTAGGAACAATAAAACTAATATTGAATATAACCAACCTGGTTATTATTGGTTGGCCTACACTTGGTCCAATCTTATTCCACTATGCTCTAAATGCAACAATAATAAAAGTAATAAATTTCCACTTAGTGGCTGGAGCAATACTAATAGGGTCACTTCTCACAGTAATGCACTTAGATTACCCTCTTTTAGACCTTATGATTTAGCTTGGTTACAAAGCCAAGAGCAACCATTCATTATTCATCCAGAAGTAGAAACACAGCCTGAACGGCATTTTATTTTCACAAAGGATGGATCTATAAAAGGTAGAACTCCTGAAGGGAAAGAAACTATTATTATTTGTAAACTTAACCGAAAAGATTTAAGAAGAGAGCGAATCGAAATAAGGCAAGATTATGTGATGTCCATAAAAGGGGCACTTGATGATTATGCCACAAAACATCAGGATGCTATTGAACTTAAGGGGGAGTTGAAAGGTATTTTTAAGCGAATTAAAAAAAATATTCATAAGGACGAAGCCCATTCTCTTTATCATATTTTTGTGTATAATTATTTTGAATACTATATTGGCTCTTTTATTGGCGAAAATTTGAGAAGTAAGATTAATACTTATTTTAATAATTTTAAGGCTTTATAAACAATAGAACAAAAATTTCTTCTACTACCTAAAAACAACAAAATCGATTGGCTGAACTACTTTGGGTTATGGATGAAGAATAATGGAACTTGTTTGTTGATAGATTTCGGTTTCTTGGGAATAGAAGAAGAAAATTCTATATTACTTCCCTTCAAAAGACATCCTAAACCAGAGTTAGGAACTGTAAAAAGTAAATCAACAAAAAATTAGAATTAGAATTTATCAGAAAAAAAGTTGCATGGTCAAAGTAGTTTTTGTGCTTTATAATTTGAGAGTCAACTACAGAAAATTGACCTGCTCCTATTCGTAATAACGTTTATTACATTACTTTTAATTCTGCCGTCAAATTGGCCCGTGCTGCTGCTTCATAGTGTTCTGCAAAAAGAGTGCTGTAATAAATATTGGGACGTTCCAAAAAGGCTTTTAACACCTGTTGACGGCCTTTTTGATACAACTCTAGGGGATAAATAGTGGTATACTCCTGCTCAATGGCTTTGCTGTATGCTTGGTAAATCATTGGTTCAGCAGCCAAAATGGACAAATCTAAGTCTAGAAATAAGCGTTCGTCTTCCTCCTTCGTTTGAGGAAAATGCTTGGTCGTAGACAAAATATACGTTTCTAACTGTTGTAGAGTTGCTTCATCGAGGTAAGATTGCCATACCTGTACTGCTAACTGAGCGGATGCCGCTTCATTTTTTTTACTAGCAGGATCATAAACACTGTCATGGTACCAAATCACCAATTCTAATAATCGAGGCTGCTGAATATGCCCCTTAAAGTGCTCCACTAAACTCAATAAATTATACAAATGGGATAAATTGTGATAATAGCGATGAGGTTCCTCATGACATTTAAACAGCAATGATTGTTGTTCTTCAATAGTTCTTGCCTCTAATTGATAATATTGCCCTAATGCTGTAAAATTGGCTTGCAAATCGTTTAAAATTGATTCGTCCAATGTTTGGGTGACGTGCAAATTGGATAAGTACTCCATAGGTTGAGTTTTTTATTAACAACCATGCCCTTCTTGTGCAAAAACAAAAGAAGGGCATGGTTGGTTTTATCGCTATGTTAGAGGGTTAACCCCCTGTTTTAGGATCCCCGTTTTTTAGTTTTTTATCATCATCAACAGGAACATACGGCTTGTACTTGCCACTCAATACCGTACGATAACGCTCTGGGTGCAAACGAATATCTTGTGCCAATAGATTGATGTTTTTTAAGGTTTCTTCAATATCTTTCTTGAAATTGGGATCGTTGAACATCGCCGCTACAATTCCATTCTGACTGTCAAAATCGGTGATTTTATTCACATTATCAATCAAGCCATTGGCCTTGCCCAAGGTGCCTTCCAATCCATTTACTACCGCAGCCATTTCGTCTAGTGCTGCTTTGGCCGATGTTATAGTGGCTTGCAGATTGGCATCCTCTACCTGTTGGGTAATGGCATTGAGATTTTGGAGCATCCCTGTAATTTCACCATTGTTGTCCTTGATGTTTCCTGTAATGGCTTTTAGATTGGATAGAGAAGCAGCAATATTAACAGAAGAACTTACCAATAAATTGTTCACCAAATCGGTGAGTACACGTACATTGCTCACTACGCCTTGCAATTCATTAAACGTGCGCTGCAAATCTTTGTTATCATCTACCGACAACTGAGAAATAGCCCCTAAGATGGTATCAATTTTTCCCATGTACGGATCCGCTACTTCCATAATGCTCTCCATCATTCCAGAGGCACTTCCAGGTAATATCCCACCTGATTCTACACAGTTATCGGTACAACGTCCTGTAAATTTCAGAGCAATTTCTTTGCCTCCCATCAAAGAAGGTTGCACCAACACAGCAGCGGCATCTTTGGGTACAGCCGTTCCACTTTTGATATTTAACTCTACTTCTACATTGGAATAATCTTCAGAGGGTTTGATCGCAGTAACCGCTCCCACCTTATAACCATTAACAGTAACAGGGGCAGCAATATTAAGACCATCTACCGATTGAAAAATAGCCGTGACAACAATATCATTGGAAAAGACATTCTTGCCTTGCAAAAAGTGATAGCCCCAAAATAGGAGGACAATGGTGACGGTACCTAAAATACCTATTTTAACTTCGTTACGCACAGTTGTTATAATTTATAAAATGAAAGAAGTTGGTTCGAGTTGAAAAGGAAACAAGACTGTTGTTCGTTTTTATTATTGGGTCGCCTGTTTCCCTGTTGTTTATAAGGATAAATAATTTTCTGGATTTGCTCTAATTGCTTTGATTTGTTTGGACAAGTCTCGAATAGATTGTTGGGTACTATCGCGCATAGCTTGGCTATATAGCAATTTTGGAACCGTCCCCTCTGCCCCCTCTTGGTAAGCTTTTAGACTTTCTTCCAAACTATCCAGTACAGCATTGGCTTTGGTCGTCATTCCTCTGGCTCCCTTCAATTGTTCAGGAACTTTTTGGGCGGCATCATAGGCGGTGTACAACAACTGTGTCATACTGTCTATATCTACTTGGCTCAAGCTCGACAAATTGTTCAATAAGGTATCTAATGCCATTGCCATTGCTCGATTGCTCGTCATACGCTCTGCAATAGCCGCTGAATTATTGGGTGTTGCCCCTAGCAAAGCAGCCGTTAAATCTCTAAACCCTCTAATATCTGCTGGTAAGGAACGATTGAGTCCTCTTAACTGCCCTTTGGCACCATCTGTAGTTTTTCGGAGGCTATTCAAAGAAGCATAAGCATTATCCAATACTTGTTGCATACCATTGGGTCCCGCTATAGTATCTGCCAAGTTTCCTATACTTTTAAGAATAGGGGTTGCACTCTCCGCCACTTGTTCCTTCATAGTATATACCGATCCTTGTATAACAGCTCCTGATTCTAAGCAATTACTCGTACAAGTTCCTTCATAGACAATAGAAATCGCACGCCCTCCTAGTAGAGAAAGCTCAGAAATAACAGCCTTAGCAGTTGGTGGAATTTTGGTATCGGGTTCTATGCCCAAATCTACCAACAAGCGTTTTCCGTCTTTATAAATTGCCACAATTTTACCCGCTTCTCGTCCCTTGATCAATACCACCTCGCCTTTCTTGATGTAATCAAGATTTTTAAATTCAACAGTGATAGTTAAATTTTGCGAAAAGACATTTTTTCTATTTAAGTAATTGAATGCAAATAGTACAGTTGCCAAAACAACAAATCCAATTACCCCTATTTTGGCTTCTTTTGTTACTCCCAAGGTATTTATTTTAGAAACAACTACTTCGATATGGTATTTACTAAAGTAGCTGAAGGACTATCATTAAATTAATGCTGTTCTACGGATATAATGGTGTTCAAAGTACGTAAATTCTTTGGAATTAATAAAGCTTTGAAGGCGGCTTGTAGTATTTGATAACGAATGAAGTGGTTTAACAATACGAATCGTTGATACTAATCATCGTCTTTTCCAGCAAGAAACGCGCCTGTTTTATGCTTGTATACTTTTACAATTATCAGAAAGTCCATTTTATAACTATTACGACTACATAGCCCCATTATTGGTCACTAATTGCCCATTTTTAAAAGCGACCACATAGGCATCTACAAAACCAAAACGCTGCCAAGCCGCCTGACTCGCTTGTGCTTCTGTCTTGGTAGTATAATTACCCACCAAATATTTGTAGTGTTGTCCGACCTTATAAAACTCTAAGGCTTCGATAGAAGCCCAAGGCTCTTGTCTATACAAAGGTTTTCTAGTAGCAGCCGCCAATTGAACTTTATAAACCATATTGATTGGGGCAACCATATTCGAAAATGCTCTATGGTTGGTAGCTGTTGGGGGATTGTTATTTCCCTTCACCCACTGGTGGGCCGTATTTTGAGGCTGTTGTGCCTGCTTGACATAATTTTGAATAGCGCGAAACATAGCCGAGGCAAGATACGCTTGTCCTTTTTGAGAAGCCAAATAGTATTCTTCTTGATTATTGGATAAGAAGCCTGTTTCTACCAGCACGGCAGGCATGGTGGTAGCGCGCAAAACCAAAAACCCTGCTTGCTTTACCCCTCGGCTCTGTCGCTGTATAGTGTTGGCAAACTGTTGTTCAATTTGGCTGGCCAAGGCCAAGCTTTGTGTCAAATGTGCATTCTGATACATACTCAACATAATATGCCCTTCTGAGGAGTGTGGATCATACCCTGCATAGTTGGTATTGTAATCTGTTTCCAGCAGAACAGCTTTATTTTCTCGTTTGGCTACCTCCAAGTTTTCCTCGGCTCGGTGCAAGCCCATCACAAATGTTTCTGTGCCCTGTATGGTGTTGTTGTATTGATTTAACGAATTGCAATGAATAGAAAAAAAAACATCTGCTTGATTGGAATTGGCCACCTGCACCCGTTCATGTAGAGGAACAAAAACATCACTCTGACGGGTATACAGCACTTGTACTTGAGGAAGGTAATGCTCCAAATAATAGCCCAATTGTAGGGTCAATTGCAAGGCAATATCTTTCTCTTTGAATCGCTTGCCTTGTGCGCCATTATCCTTGCCGCCATGTCCTGCATCGAGCACAATCGTAAAGCGTTTGGGAGGCTGAACTAAACTCTCCCCAACAAAGGGCAGACTTATCCAAAGGCATAATAAAAGAATGGGAAGAAGTAAAGGACGTGGGGAAGCTACGAGAGACACAACAATGATTTTAATGATGAAGACTTCATTTGTCAGTTCGCCAAAATTTTTATACTATTTTAATAATCAACCAAATACAGCTTTATAACGAATCAACATGAACGGGAAGATGTGATCAGAACCACTTATAAAACCAAGCATTACAACTTTCTATAAGTCCAATTTGGTAACTTTAACAGTCCAGAATAAAGAGCTTTATGAGTTCTTTTTTTATTCTTCTGTTTAATAATTGTAGTTTTGATACTTATGGAAAGGTTTAGACAGCTCTATTGTTTGTCTTACAACCTTAAGTTATTTAAAGTCGTCTTTTTGGTTGTAACTAAGATACCTTAACCAGTAATTTATTTGATAAGTGGCTTTGATTCTACGAAAATATTACAAACTTTTCTTCTTTTTAGTATTCTGTAGCTTTTTTTGTGGAAGTTGTGGTTTCCCCTATAATACCCCTCAGGCTAGAACCGCACGCAAAATGCACCGTTTAGCCAAACTGGAAGCCCGTAAAAAAGCAAAAGAAGCACTGCCTACGCCCACACCTGATAGTGCAGTGGTGCAAACAACTATCAAAAAAGATGGCAAACAAGGCGCACCATCCACGGTAGAAACCCAAGATACCAACACGGTAGCCGTTGCCCCCGTAGATACGGCTATGATTGATACCCTCTCCCCTATTGCTGTAGCCCCTACCCTAGATAGTTTGGAGGCACTGGCTATTGCCGATTCGCTCTACCAAGACTCCTTAGAACAAGTGGCCTTGATGCAGGAAGTCATTGATAGACAAATTCGCTACTCCAAAGATTCGGTTGAAACACCCGTGCAATATGCCTCTGCCGACTCGATGATTTATGATCTGGCGCAACGAAAAGTATATTTGTATCACAATGCAGAGGTTTTTTATGAGCAGTATAGCCTAACAGCAGGTTATATTGAGTTTAATTTCTTGACCAATGTGGCAACCGCTACATGCTTATTGGATAGTGCTGGTAATGAGATAGAATGTCCGTTCTTTGATGACAAATCCCAACAGTTTACCAGTAGGCGTATTGAGTTTAACTTCAAAACCAAAAAAGGAAAAGTATACGATGCCTCTACGCAGCAGGGCGATGGATTTCTGGTATCCAATGCGACCAAGTTTATCAGCAAGGAGGCAGATAGCACAGGCAACACCCAAAATATTTTGTATAGCCAAGGTTGCTTGTATACTACCTGTGATGCAGAACATCCGCACTTTGGTATTCGTGCCTCCAAGGCCAAAATTATTCCTGGAAAATTGATTGTAGTAGGCCCTTCGTTCTTAGAAATTATGGGTTCTCCTACTCCTTTAATTTTACCCTTTGGATTTTTTCCTATTACTAAGAATAAGCGTTCAGGCTTGGTCTTGAGTATGGATATTGATTATGCCTCGCCAGTAATTGGCCCAGGTATTCGCGAGATTGGTTTTTATTATGGGGAAAGTCAATATTGGGATTTAAAGGTGACGGGCGATTTTTATATGCGCGGTTCTCTTCGAGCGAGAGCGATTTCCAATTATAACATTCGTTACAAGAGCCGTGGAACCATCAATATTGGCTATACCAGATTGCAGGAGGATAATGTTGGGGCACCTGACTACAAATTAACACAGAGTTTTAATTTTAGGTGGACACACTCACAAGCAGCACAAGCACACCCCAGTCAATCATTTACGGCTACCGTAGATTTTGGAACATCAGATTTTTATCAGAATACCTTTAATGATGCGGCCAATGTACTCAAACAAACTTTTAGTTCTACCATTGGATACACCAAACGTTTTACAGGCACGCCTTTTACGCTTACTACTAGTATCACGCACAGACAAGATGCGAGTACCAGAATTATGTCCATTACCTTGCCTACGCTAACGTTTAGTATGAACCAAATTTTTCCGTTCAAGCGCAAGGTGGTTACAGGAAAGCAGCGTTGGTATGAGCGTATTGGTTTGTCATACAGTGTTACAGGAAGCAATACGATAACCACTACTGATACCGCCTTATTTCAACCTGGAGGACTCGAAGAAGCCTTGGAAAATGCAGAGTATAACCTAACGCATAGTCCCAACTTGTCTTATTCTTTTAAGTTGTTTGATGCGATTAATGTAGAACCTAATGTTCGTTACTCACAACGTTGGTTCTTTTATAGAAATATTCAAACGTTTGACACCACTACTATCGTAGAACCCGAATCAGAGGCCGTACAATATGGTACGATTGAACGTTCTAGAGAATACGGTTTCTTCACTACCCATGATTTTAGTGCAGGCATTAATGTCAATACCCAAATCTTTGCTACAGGGCGTTTTAATATTGGTAAATTGAGAGATTTACGCGCCACCATTTCGCCCAAGTTAGGTTTTCAATGGTCGCCAGACTACACCAATGCTGCGGATTATTATTACGATTCTGTCCGTTATGACAATCGTTTCCTCGATCAACGGCGTTATAATTATTTCAGCTATGCGCCGCCTGCTGGACGTACAGCCAATATTAACTATAACCTGAACACGCGCTTAGAGGCCAAGCTCAAAAAAGGTGTTCGAGATTCTCTGGTTAAGGAACCCTACAAAAAGGTGGTCTTGATTCCTTCTATCAATATCACTGGTAATTATAATATGGCAGCCGATAGCAATCATTTTTCGGTTATTACCCTCAACACCTACACCACCTTATTTAAGAAATTACAATTGCGTTTTACCTCTGTCTTTGATCCTTATCAGGCCGATGTGGAGACCAACCAGCGTTTGGCTGCCTTTGAATTTGAGCGAAGCGGACAGTTGGTGCGGACAACTTCTATGCAATTTTCGGCTTCTACTTCTTTTAATTCCAAAGATTTGGTGCGGCTGTTTTCTAAAAATGGTGTTCCAAAAGATTCTAAGAAAAAAGAATTTGACCTCCTGCAAACCATTAGCATTAATTACAATTTAGTGGTCAATCGAAAATTTATTAATGGAATAGATAGCAGTGAAGTAGGAGCACATCAAATCAACTTTTCAGGGGGTGTCAACCTCTCCAAAGGCTGGTCCTTTAGTATCAATAGAATTGGGTACAGTTTCAAAGATCAGCGTATTACATTCCCTGATTTTACCTTCAAACGCGAATTGCACTGCTGGGAAATGGGGATGAGCTGGCAGCCTGAACGCCAAACTTGGAGTTTTTTCTTACGTGCCAAACCTGGTTCTTTGGGCTTTTTGGAAGTGCCTGTGAAGCAGGAATTTTACGACGCATTTTGATGCGATCAAAGTACCTTTATAGGCAGATTCTTAAATGGTAGAACGTACTCTCGAAAGCTATCTGACATCAACGATGTTGAAAAAGCATCTGAATTAAAACCTGTATTGAGTTAACAAGAATAGCTTGTGTTAATTTGGTTTTCACTAAATTTACCCACAGAGTAATATCACTCTGTGGGTAATGAACAAAACTAATGAAAAGCTATTTAAACGATCAAAAACTCCAACAACAAGCCCTGCAGCAGCTTCAAAAGGCCATTGATAATGAACTGCTTCTACAAGACCCTCACAGTATATATCGAGACCATTACTGGAACGAGGGCAAAGGCAGTGCTATCGGTTGTATTGGACAAAGCAATGACCTAGCAACGATAGCAACGCAACTAGGCATCCCTATTCAGATATTAAAGATCCAAAATCACATTTTTCAATTCTTGGAAAAAGAAAAAGCACAGCAATTTAGTGTTGACTTTTTAAATGCAATTCCTGTTGGTCAAGACATTCGTGCTGTTTGGAAAAAGTACTTCATTTGGCTCTTGGCAGAAGTAGACCATTCTACCCTAGATAGATTACAGCATATTGATCTAGCCAAAACGGCCATAGAGTTGTCTGTACAAACTCTAAAACAACTGATAACGGAAGACATTCCTACGACAAAACTAGAAGGAATTATCAAGGAGATTAATGCTTATCGTAGAATTGTGGGGCAGGGAGCTGATGCAGGCGCAATAGAGCCCGAATATGCGGGTTGGGAATTGGCCAAAGCACACTGTGTATTGGAGGCCGTACTCAATCCGAGCTATATCAATCATATACTCCCCCAAGGTGGCCCCAGTGCTATGTGGGATTTTTTGGCCGAGCAGTTTTTGGCTTTTATCACCCAAGGAAAAGCCACCCAAAACACCTATTATTATGACTAAGAATGCACTATTTGCCCTCCTCAAACTGTTATAATAATTAGATTTACTAAAACCAAAACTAAACATATGAAAAATCTACCTAAAATCCAGCAAGCGTTATGCTTGCTCCTCTTTTTATCCTTTTTTTTGATGGCTTGTACAGCCCATAAAATGCCTACTTCCAATTATCCTGCTCAGATAAGTATCGAAAATACGAAGTGGTCGGGTGTAGACTCTGATGGTGATTTTTGCGAATACATCTTTCATCAAGGAGGCCAACTGGAATATCGCACCAATACCTCCCGAAGAGATACGATTCGATACAAAGATCCCGAAAATGTTTGGAGCCAAAATGGTTCTACTATTATCTTGCTCAAGGGCAATACATCTGTACAAGTGGGCAGATTGAAAGGCAATGTCATCCAAGGCAATGCTTGGAACAAACATGGCAGAACTTGGGTTTGGCGGGTTGAGAAGCACTAAAAACGCTCCCTAGTTTCTAAAAAAAATCCCCAATCCTAGCAAACACTAAGATTGGGGATATTATTTTATGGGTAGCTTGTATTTTTTATCGATACATTACTTCTTTGATCGCTTTGATGACACGCGCTGTATCAGGCAAAAAAGCATCAATTAAAGTCGGGGCATAACATACACTTACATCCTGACTATTGACACGCGTTACAGGAGCATCCAAATAATCAAAAGCGTGTTTTTGAGCTCTGTAGGCAATCTCTGACGAAACACTTGCAAATGGCCAAGATTCATCTAAAGTAACCAAACGATTGGTCTTTTTGACAGAATTGATAATGGTAGCTTCATCCAATGGACGAATAGTTCTCAAGTCAATCACTTCTACAGAAATACCTTCTTTTTGCAATTCCTCCGCAGCAGCCAATGCCACTTTTACCAGTTTATTAAAACACGTAATGGTTACATCTGTTCCTTCGCGCTTTACGTCAGCCTTGCCAATTGGGATCAAATATTCTTCTTCTGGCACCTCACCTATATCCGAATACATCATTTCAGACTCCATAAAACAAACAGGGTCTTCATCGCGAATAGCCGACTTCAATAAGCCTTTGGCATCATATGGGTTGGAAATAGAAACAACTTTGAGTCCAGGTACATTGGCCATCCAGCTCTCAAAAGTTTGAGAGTGTTGTTGTGCCAATTGTCCAGCAGATCCTGTTCCACCTCTAAATACAATCGGACATGTAAATTGCCCCGCAGACATAGAGTTGACTTTGGCCGCATGGTTCACGATTTGGTCAAAAGCCAATACAGCAAAATTCCAGGTCATAAATTCAACAATAGGACGCACGCCTGCCATAGCAGCACCTACACCAATAGCTGTAAATCCCAGCTCTGCAATAGGCGTATCAATCACACGTTTAGGACCAAATTCGTCCAACATGCCTTGACTAACTTTGTAAGCACCGTTGTATTCAGCGACTTCCTCGCCCATCAAAAACACATTTTTATCTCTGCGCATTTCTTCAGACATAGCTTCTTTCAAAGCTTCTCTCATGCGAATTTTTCTTGTTGCCATAATAATGTTCTTTTTACTGAAAACACTCGTTAATATAGTGGTATTGGTATCAGCTTAGTTTGTGGTGTGGTTCATCCGGCTTGAAATTACAAAGCCTGCCTAGATTCTACAAGTTGTAAGGCTTGTTTTTTTTATAATTTGTAAAAACTTGACTTATTACTCTATATACTGCATCAATTCATTTAGTTTTTTTTGCAAATACAAAAAATCGTACCTAGTTGATTATCAAAACAATACACAAAGACGCAAAAATATAACAAACTGATAATCAATCAAATGCAATGTGCTTTTTTATTCTAATGGTTGGTTCTTATACAGTACCAACTAATCTATGAAATAAAAGCAGCTACTCTTGGAGTAGCTGCTTAATCAGTAACATAGCTGTAGGGAAAACAGCTATTTGGTGGGAAAGTTTATCCATTCAATAGAAAGCTTATTTCAATTCTAGAAAAACTAGGCGAGTTGGGGAAGGTATCTTGATGTATTGCAGTCTGTGTAATAGGATTTATATTGTTGTAACAATACAACCTAAATGTACTACAATGGTTTGCGTTTTGTTTTTTTATTATCCGAATGGTAGGGATTAACTTCCGAATAGCAACTCTAGTCTTCATCCATGTTCAAATTGGGGGACAAATCAGCTTATTTTAACGATCCCGATTGCAGCAAGTCAAATAGTTCTTTTTTCTTGTCTTTAGAAACCGAAACCATCGTGCCATTGTCCATCAGAATATAGCCGCCATCTTTGCTCACATATTTCTTGAGGTATTGCAAATTGATAAGATAAGAGCGATGTGGCCGATAAAAGAGTGGTGTACTTTCTAGATGTTTGGAGAAAAATTTCATGGGTTTACTCACTACAAAATCACCATCATTTTTGGTGTAGACTTTGGTGTACATTCGATCAGCTTCTAATAAAATCAATTCATCAAAAGCCACAAAAAGAATCCCATCAGACAATGGAAAAGCAATTTTGGAAATATTGGGGGCACTTAAGCTTGTTTTGAGTTCTTCGAGACGCTTGCTCAATTGCATTTGGCCAAGCTTTTCTTGTGCTTTGGTTACGGCTTGTTGAATTTGATCGGGGCGCAAGGGCTTGAGCAAATAGTCGATGGCATTCAATTCAAATGCCTTGAGCGCGTATTGGCTGTAAGCTGTTGTAAAAATCAACTCAAACTGGATGGTTTTGGGGTCGATAAAATCTAGAATTTGAATCCCTGAATAATTGGGCATTTCAATATCTAAAAACACCAAGTCGGGTTGCTCCTGATGAATAAGTCGCACACCAGCAGGTAAATCCTCGGCTTGATGAATGGAGGTTACTTCTGGACAATTTTCCTCTAACAAAACCTGCAAGAGCGTTCTGGCCTTTTTCTCATCGTCTATAATTACTATTTTCATTCCTCTATGATTTGTGTGTGTCTATTAGGAATTCAAATTCATTATTGTACTAATAATTATCCTCCCACACTACTTTATTACTCTAATTTCCCAACTTATTGTTTAATCTTCCCAATCCAAAGGGATAAACAAATAAACAGCCGTTCCTGTTGCCTTGCCTTCCTCATTTTTTAAATCTTCTATTTGGGCCGTAATAGGCTTTTGCAAATTGTAATTCAACAACTCCAAGCGGCGTTGGGTAGCCGAAGAAGCAAAGGAAGTATGTTGTCGGTGTTGTGCGCGTCTAATTTCGGCCGAGCGAACTCTTCCTACTCCATTGTCTTGCACCAAACAACAAAATTGTTCTTTTTCCTCATCAATACTAAATTCAATATACAATGTTCGATGCCCCGACTGGTGGAGCAAACCATGTTTAAAAGCATTCTCTACATAAGGCTGAATCAGCATGGGAGGCAGTGTTACGCCATCTGGATTTATATTGGGAGCCAAGAACAATGCTACGTCCAAATTCTCTTCAAAACGCACTTGCTCTAATTCTAAATACAATCCCAAAGCATCCAACTCCTCCGATAAGGTAATACTTTCTTCTCTGCTCTGGTTGAGATACAAACGCATCAAATCGGCAAATTTGCCCAAATAAGTGCTTGCTGTATTTTTATCATTAACGATAATCATTTCCTGAATGGAATTGAGGGCATTGAATAGAAAATGTGGATTCATTTGAGAGCGTAGAGCAGTTTGTTGGGATTCCACCAATTGTTTTTCAATCGCCTTTTTTTCTAGCAAGAGCGTGTTTTGTTGTTGGATAATTCTAATTCTTACCCAAAAGAACAAACTCACTACCCCCGCTACTCCCAGTATACACCAAAGAATAAACCACCATGTTTCCCAAAATGGAGGCGCGATTTGGAAAGAATATCTAGTAATCTCTCCCTCCAGACGCTTATGGTCTTTGATTTCTATTTCCAAGGTATACGCCCCTTTCCCCAACGAATTGTACACAATAGTCTGCTGCGTAGAGGGCAATTCTTTCCAACTTTCCTTGCCCAATCCCAATAAACGATAACGATAACTCAATACAGAGCGATCTCTAAAATAAGGCAAATGCAACACGACTTTTAATTCATTTTCATTGTAATCAAACTGTCCATCCTCAGCAGCGTTTACCTCCTTGCCATTCATATAGATATGCTCCAACCCTATCTTCAGCACTGCTAATGGTTCCTCCAATAGCTCATAAGGTATTTTTTGGAGTCCTTGGCTCGTTAGAATAGCCATATGGCTTTGGAGCAAGGCAAATTCCAGTACTTTATCAGACAACAAACCATCGGCTACATCGATCGTTTGGGCTATTCCAGTAGTTAAATTGATTCGTTGCAGCCCTCCTACTCCTGCCATATACAAGCACCCTTGGTGTTGTTCCATTTGGTATACTCGATCCAGTAAAGGGGCATTCTTACTATCAAAAAGTCCTTGGCAAGTTGTACCAGTAAACTTTAAAATCTCATTGGCTGTCGCTATATAGGTAGTGTCATTCCATGAAGTGATATGGGTGGCTACAATCGGATGGCCTTGGTATTTGATCTGCAAACTATCGCCATTTTGTAACACTACTAAATTTTTATTTGTACCTAACCAAAATCTATTTTGCACCGTTTGGTAATGCAAACTACTAATTCTATCAATAGACACCCCATCATATTTCTGCTTTTCTAATTTTCTGGCTTTTAGGTATGTATAACGATCCAACTCGGCTTTGAGGGTCGCTTTTTTATCATTGGTACTGTATATAGTCACTCCTGCAAAATCTGAAAACAGTAGATTGTTGGGGGGCAAGAATTGGAGATCTTTGAAAGATACCATGCCGCTGGGGTATAGCTTTTTGGTGGTCAATTGATAATGATGATTATCAAAATAAAGCCGCTTGGATTGGGGGATGTACTGCAAAAAATGCGAACTCTTGGTAGGACTGCTCACCAAGCTCTTAATTTGAGTGTTGGGATCTATTTGATAGACTAATTCTTTGTCACTAATAACGTATAGCGTATCTCCTACGCCTGCTGTAAGGTGTTTTATGGCGTTATTTTTAAGAAAGGCATGGTTCCTAAAATCAAGCACCTCCAAATTGGGTATTCTCAATAGTCCTTTCTTGAACGTTCCTAACCAAATATTGCCCTCACTATCCTCCAAAACATAAGAAATGTAATAATCGGGAAACAATAATGTGGGGTTTACTGCTGCTGTACGATTGTTCACCCTCAACAAACCTTTATCAAACTGACTCACCCATATGGTATGATTACTGGTAAAATCGACATGCAGTACACGGCTGCCAGAATGAGGAAGTGTTCTTTTTATAAAAACATCCTCTTTTTTTAGCAAAAAAACCGTATCATCTCTACTCATCAATACTTCTTCTTGACCATTGTGATATAAATCAACACGAATTTGATTCGTACCTCTAGCACTAAGTGCTGGAAAAGTCTTGTATGCTTTTTGTTTCAAAATGCCATCTTTCCAGTAGGCCACTATCTTATGGTCTCCCAAATTAAAACCAAGGCTCTGGTCAGGGCATTTGGCAAACTTTCCCGCATAAGGGTGCCCTACCGTAGTATAAATATCATGTCGTTTTTTTTCTTTATCAATCCGTATAATGTTCTTACAAAAAACCAGCACCTCATCTCGATTATCAATTTCAATATCAATTCCTTTCACCATCATGCTGTCTGGCAATTCGTAATACAGTTCCAAACTATCATGGTGTACCCACATGATCTGTCCCGAAAAATTGGCGTAAAACACCTCCCCTTGACTATTCTTGCAAAGCGCGAAAACAGAGTTATTTTTTAACTGTGGATTGCTGTATTCCTTAAAATCCTTGCCATCGTATCGAATCAATCCCTCATCCGTGCCAATCCACAATTCCTTGTTCTCTCCTTCCAAAAGGCTATAAATATCCTTCCCCTCCAAAAAACCAGCTCCCACCACTTGATAACTAGGCTGTTGCCCCCATATTACAAGAGGAAAAAGGAGCAAAAAAAACAAAGTTTTGACAACTAAATAGGCAGATTTTTTTTGAAGAAATAAGAAAGCATGGGGATTCAGTGAAAAAGGCATAGAATTGGTGTTTAGAAATTGTTTTACAAATTAAGTAGAATGATGGATTTCAGTTCTATTTTTCAAAGATTTTCTGATAAGAATTTCCTTTAAATAGTATTGCTTTTAGTACCATTCCATTTGCTCAACTATATGTTGAGTTTTCCATCTAATTTCATCCAGACCTGTCCTCCTAGTATGTCACTATCACATCAACTCAGTTTCTTTCTATTACTATTTAGCCTTGCGCTCAGTGCCCAAAAACGCGTAACGATTAGTGGCTATGTCAAAGATGCCAATACAGGCGAAGATTTGATTTATGCCAATGTATACAACCAAGCCAATACCCTAGACGGGGTTACGACCAATCTTTATGGTTTTTATTCACTCTCTTTAATCCCAGGCAAGTATACCATTATAGCCAGCTATATTGGCTATCAGGATACGAGGTTTGAATTGGATTTGCGCCAAGATACCAGCTTTAATATTGAATTGTCGATGGGGGCTACTTTTGATTCAATGATTGTGGTAACGGATGAGCGCGGCAATGGCAATGTTGAAAGTACAGAACTGGGCACCGTAGAGCTATCTATGGCGGAGGTCAAAAAATTGCCTGCCTTTATGGGCGAGGTGGACATTCTCAAAACCATTCAACTACTCCCTGGGGTACAATCTGCGGGGGAAGGAACGGCTGGTTTTTTTGTGCGTGGAGGTGGTATAGATCAGAATTTAGTACTTCTGGATGAAGCTGTTGTTTATAATGCAGGGCATTTATTGGGGTTCTTCTCGGTTTTTAATGCCGATGCCATCAAGAAGGCGACCCTAATCAAAGGGGGAATGCCTGCCAATTATGGGGGGCGGCTTTCCTCTGTATTGGATATACAAATGAAGGATGGAGACGATGAACGCTTTGGAATAGAAGGGGGTATTGGGCTTATTTCTTCGCGCCTAACTCTAGAAGGCCCTATTGTACCCAAGAAAGGTTCTTTTATTATTTCGGGTCGGCGCACTTATGCTTTTGATTTGGCGCAACCCTTCTTGCAAGGCTCTGCATTTGAAGGCACCAATTATTATTTTTACGATCTCAATATAAAAGCCAAGTACCAAGTAGATGATAAAAACCGTCTGTTTTTGAGTGGCTATTTTGGGCGTGATGTTCTCAAATTGACCAATCCAGATCGGGGATTTAGTATAGATATGCCTTATGGCAATGCAACCGCTACCTTGCGTTGGAATCATATTTTTGATGAGAAATTGTTTATGAATTTTATTTTTGTTTACAACGATTATGATTTTACGATTGGTGGTGGACAGGAACGTTTTTCATTCAAATTGAGTTCGGGTATTCGCGACTACAGCAGCAAAATTAGTTTTGACTTTTATCCCACGCCACGTCATCAACTAAAGTTTGGAGCAGACTACACCCATCATACCTTTACGCCCAACAGAGCAGAGGCAGTAACAGGAGGAGAGCCTTTCTTTGTTGATCCTGCTCGCAAAAATGCCCACGAAGCAGGCGTTTATATTACCGACAAGTGGAAAGTGAGTAAACGTCTCAGCATGGATGTTGGTGTTCGTTTCTCTGCCTTTCAACAAATAGGCCCCTATGAAGGCAAGTTGGACACCAATCGCACTTATGGTAGGTTGGAACCTGTCAAAACTTATTTTGGTGTAGAACCTCGTTTTAGCAGCAAATATACCCTCTCTGCCAACTCTTCACTCAAATTGGGTGTAACAGTGGGGCGACAATACGTTCACTTGGTGACCAATTCTACCAGTACCCTACCCACAGATCTTTGGGTACCTAGTACAGAGATTGTCCGTCCTCAATGGGGCGTTCAATATGCCTTGGGGTATTTTCATAATTTCTTTGATAATATGCTGGAAGCATCTGTGGAAGTGTTTTATAAGGATATGTACAATCAATTGGATTATTCCGAGGATTATACCCCAACGATAGATACAGATACCGAGGATCAATTTATTGCTGGACGTGGCCGCGCCTATGGTTTGGAATTGTTCTTACGCAAATCACAAGGAGATTTTACGGGTTGGATTGCTTACACCTTGTCTCGTTCTGAACGTACCTTTGATGGTATTAGAGGACGTACTTTTTTGGCAGGTTTTGATCGTACCCATGACCTTTCGATTGTGGCCAATTATCAAATAAAACGTTGGGTAAGTGTTGGAGCAAGTTTTGTTTTGGGTTCTGGCGCGCCTTATACCCCTATTGAATCGGTATATGTCATCAACTTCGCCCCTACTGTAGAGTATGGTTTACGCAATTCGGCACGTTTGCCCATGTACCATCGTTTAGATTTGAGCGCGACGTTTGTATTGAGCAAAAAGAACAAACCATTCCAAAGTAGTTTGGTCGTTTCTGTATATAATGTTTACAATAGACAGAATATTTTCTTCACCTATACTGCTCCCGAAACAGATGCACTTTCGGGAGAAATCGAACTCAATTCCTACCAAGTTTCGCTCTTCCCAGTTATTCCTTCTCTAACCTTCAATTTTAAGTGGAAGCAACCCAAAAAAGGTTATTATAAAGAAAAGCGTGCAGAGCGAAAAGCAAAAAGAGGCTAGTAAATACATTATTGGATTTTCTTCATAAAAAAACCACAGTTGACACTTGTCAACTGTGGTGCAACAAATTTAGCCTTCCCCCGAAAGCTATCTCTGATTGGTGTACTATATGTACTATTCACAATTACAAAGTAACAGTATTCTTTTCATTTAAAACGGTCGTTTTTGCATTCAAAACGGACAGTTGTCCGTTTTTGATGTTTTTGCCTGCTTTCAATACTCCAAATAGGACATCTACTTCCAAAAAAGTGTAACTATTTTTTTTTAATTGCTTTATTACCAAAGAAATCCAAGCTACTAAGCCCTAAAAAATTTATATACTTTATCAAACTGACCAGATTAGCCTATAATTCTGATGACTACAGCTATATACTTTATAGCTCCTAGTAATGAATTTCATTTTTGATAATCTGCACAACAATTATATTCCATCTCTACACGTTTTCATTTTGGTCAAATCCTCCTAAATAAATCTTTATTACTCGACCCAAGCACCTTCTAATTGGTTGGAGACCCCAGCTACAATCGTATGTAATGATCTTTTGTTTGCGATGTAAATTAGAAGAAGGCTTGAAAGCAAACAACTAGATATTCCCCCTTAGATAAGGTGTTAAGTACTATAACTCATAGTTATACCAAGAACTTCCTTACTAAATTGGCAAATTGGTTGTTTATATTGCTATATTTATGTAAATTATAGCCTAATACTTTATTTAGCAAAAATCCTATAGCTACTATAGCTCAATGACCAAAGGATTCATTCAAGTACTTTGAGTAACGACCAACATATCAACAACCTCTTTCTATCTGGAAAAAAAGAAAACATCCAGTTGGCATTTCTATTGGTGAGTAACCAAGACGATCTCCGCCTTCCTTTATTTGTAGAGGAATTGTTGGGTTTTTATGCCTGGGGTTGTACCTTGAACCTGTGGAGAGCCACTTCTTTGACTGAAGATAAAACCAATATTATAGTCTTTTTGCTAGAATTACAGTCTTTGCATATTAAGAGCAATGCTTCTACACCAATCACGATACCCAAAGGGATCACTTGGCTTCCCAAACTAAAAGAACTTTACCTAGAAGGATCTGCTTTTAAGGATTTTCCTGATGAGTTGTGTCAGCTCGGACAACTCAAACACTTGAATATTTCGCATACTAACATCACAGATTTACCGCCAACTATTAAACAACTACAGCGATTAAAAAAAATTCGCTTAGAAGGCAAGAGTATCAAAACATTGCCAGCAGCTTTTTTTGAGTTAGAAAATCTAGAAGAACTCACACTAATAGATTTACCCATCACTCATTTGCCTGCGGATATTGGCCAACTCCAACGATTAAAAGTATTCCACTGTTTAGAAGTTCCTCTCCAATCTCTACCTCCAGAGTTTGCTCATTTGCAGCAATTAAAAAATTTGATCATTTCCAATGCTCAATTTCAAGAATTCCCTCTTTGTATTACCGCTCTTTCTCAACTCACCTATTTGGATTTATATGGCAGCAAGCTCAATCATTTGCCCGATTGCATTGACCGACTTCAAGCCCTGACCGAACTAGAACTAAGCTATAACGAACGGCAAGAATTGCCAGCCAGTCTTGGAAAAATCCAGCAACTGGAGTTTTTGTATTGCACTAACAATAATCTCACAAACTACCTCAACGTTTATGCAGTTAGCTACTAGCTTGTCCGAAAGTTTGTGACAACTTAGTTAATGAATATTCTGATGGCGATTATTTATACATCTTAGGCAAGCCTACACAAGTGGTTGCTTAGGGTTGTTTTTGATAGAAGGGGGATTTCGATTGCGCCCTACAAGTCCCCCTTCAATTCCACCAATAGGGCTTGATATTGGGCAGATGCAATACCTTTTGTTTCCATCTCTAATTCGGTGTAATCTTCTTTCATACCTGCCCAAAAATCTTCCAAATTATCCCACAAAACCATGCTCTTTTGGTACCACACCTTGGCTTCGGCCTTTTGCCCTTGCAAGAGCGTGCAGTGCCCTAAATTCATAGCAGCATAAACATGAGTGCCGCGACTCAAGTTCCACGTTTCGCGAAAATGGGCTTCTGCGTCCACACGATTGGATTGAAGCAAATATACCCAGGCCAAATCATTGTGATATTTGCTGTTATACGGTGCCAACTCTACGGCTTTTTTGTAGTAACGGGTGGCTTTAGGCCAATCCCCTTGCAAATCGTACACAATGCCTAAACTATTGAACGCTATATGATCCTCTGGATTTATGGACAATACTTTTTCATAACAAACAATTGCTTGAACTGTATTCCCTTTCTCGTCATAGGCATTCCCCAAGTTCGTCCAAGCCTCTATGTGCTGAGGCTGTAGGCTTACTACCTTTTGATAACAAGCCATAGCCTTATCTATTGCCCCTTTGGCCATATAGGTCACGCCTAGATTATAATACACCTCATAATCACTTGGATTCAGATACACAGCCCGTTCATAACAATCGACAGCACTATTCCAATCGCCCTTGGCACGATAAGCTTGCCCCATATTAAAATGCACATCTGGTTTATGGGGATCGAGCCTCAATAGACGCGTATAAGAGTCGATTGCTTGGTTCATATCGCCCTTGTTGTAATAAGCACTCCCTAATTCATTGAGCAATTCGAGGTCATTTGGCTTGGCTTTGAGGGCTTCCTTATAATGGGTAATCGGGTCATTGATGGCTTCTTTGTCCTTCTTCATGTTTTTGGTACCATTGTTTTTAAATCTTGCTATAAAGTTAGTTCTTTTTGCAAACACATCACTCCTACAGAGTTTTTACTTTGAAGTTTAAATACTAAACGATAATTTTTGTTACACAGTGTTAAGCAGCATATTTTTCACTTACAGCGTATTGTTAGTACGATATGGAGTTTCGGCTATCACCTGTCATCATCTTCTATTTTATTTCAAAAATAGCATTATGCATCAAGTCTTAAGTGGGTTATTGGGGGCAATTTGCCTAATTGGGAGCTTTTCAGTCCATGCACAGCAAGCAGCAACTATCAAACAGGCTCTTGGATTGGATATTGGAGTTGGACTGAGTGGAGAAATGGATATAGAAAATCACAGCCCATCCGCTGTGTATATTCCACATGCCAGTACAGCCGTTGGTATATCCTACCATGCCTTGCTCTTTCAGCAACAATTGCATTTAGCCGTAGGATTGGGTTATCAATCCAAAGAATCAACACGGGACTATGGTAACTTAATGGACAATTTAGGGGCTTCTAGTTTTTCAGATACTCAACATGCCTTAATGCTCCCTGTAGAATTGGGCTATCAATGGGCTATAACGCCCAAACATAGCTTGCTGGTGGATGCTTTAGCAATTCCTTTTTGGTCTACCCTTGCTATGAGCAGAGCTGATCCTGGAGATTCTCCGATTACTTACACCTCATACAATGGCGGTGTGAACATAGATTTTGGATTGCAATTGGGCTACCAACTACACTTGAACCCACATTGGAGTGGTCAAATAGCTGTTAGAGGTACGGTTTCTCCTTTTAATGCTAGTACACACGATAATTTAACCGTAGTTTCTACAGAATATTATACGTTGCGTCTACACCTTGGCTTGCATTATACCATAGGCCAAAAGGCTTTGTAAAGTAATAGACATTTTGTTTGGTTGATATTGTTCTTCTGGTTTTATTAGGCGCGCATTTCTTATGCTAATAAACTACATCAAACTTATACATTTGAAAAGCAACCCAATGGTATACAGCACTTGGAAAGTTACAAAAGCAGACAAAAACCACTGCCCAAAACGCACAAAATAAGGCAGGTGCTGTTGCTTAAAAAAGGCATAAATACCCACCCAAAAGGCTATTAATACGCCCATCAATAACTGAATCATCAGCATGATCCACAGATTCTCTAAGGTCCATTTGATTTTCAGACACCAGGTATGCCCCACCCAATTAAAAGGCATTAAGAACACCAATGACCAAATGAGTAGGTGAATTCTTTCGGTAGGATAAAGAAGAGGGGCTGGCTGATCGTTTTCTGGCGCGTCTAGGGGGTCGAACATAAAGCCAAATAGTTTTTATAAATTTTATATAATCACAATACCATCGAATCCTTCTGATTAAAAATTAAAAAGAGCCAACCCAAATTATAGGCTGACTCATATCTAGCTCATCTCCAAAAATCTAACGCTTTCTTCTAATCCATCCAAACCCAACAAGCAACAACAATCCACCTATGTACCAAGGAAGGTCATCTTTCCATGTTCTGGGTACATATCGGATAATAAAAGCAGGCTGTGCCACTCTTGTCTCGAATGCCCAATTTTGGTTATCGGCCAGTATGGTGTGATAATTTATTTGCTGATCGGAAAGGTTAAATAGCATCGTGTTGGTAATTTTTTCCACCGTATTGCCACGATATTCAAAAATAAAATTACTCTGGTGCCCATGTCCACCTTCTTCAACTTCATAGACTTTGCGTAATTCCAAAAGCTGCCCCTCTGGATCTTGCAAAATCAAATTTACCTTGACATAATTAAAAAATGCCTGATCAAAATCGGCTCTAGTAGTGGCCTTTTGTAGTGTAGTATCATAGGCTAACAAGGCCGTTCTGACGGTCCAAGGAAATTCAGCCTGTACTTGCACCATGCCATTTCTCCCATCTTTGGGGATTGTAAAAAACGCCTCTTTGGAATCATGGGCATAAGCCTGTGTCCAACTCATGCCCATCATCCAACATGCTAATAAAAAATACTTCATCTATATTCTAAAATCGTTAGAAGGGGTGCCACGGAAATATCTTGGAATGCTTGGGAAGTCATCTGTGATGACATAGTAATACGTTCCTCCAGGGTATTCAGGAGTTACTCCTGTTCTACCATTGGCTTCATCCAAAGTGCCCAAACCACTTACGTATTCATAGTCATTGGAATATACGCCATCATAAGAACCACAAGGAGCTGTTTCGCCATCTCCAGGACGCTCACCCGTTTTTAGTTGATAACTAGGTTTCATGTCTATTATAGCCGAAGTATTATCACTAGCATCGGTATAAGCATATTTATAATAAATGGGAAAACCATCTGCTGCATAGCCAATCAAGGTCATTTGATTGTTAGGAATGTTGGCATTTTGCAAGTACAAGGTGGGAGAACCATGATAATGGTATTTGCCCGTAGGTTGTACATGAGCATTGTTACAATCTAAGCCTAAATTTACATTCAAGGCTTCTAAGTTCCATTCCCAGTTTACATTAGGATCCATTCTACTGCCGTGCGGAAATGGCTCGGCGGCTATAGGGTCTAATTCTACCCCATTGAGTAGTACCCCAAAAGAATATTGTGGCCCACCGCTTGTTCCAGAACCCGTGCCCAACAAAGCTGTCCATGTAGCATTAGCGGTAGGGTTTGACGAAATATTATACACTTCTGTCTGTGGGGAAATAGCATTGGGATTGAGCGAGCCTTGCCCTGAACCAAACAATCCTACCTTGTGATTGGGATACTATTGGAACTAATAGATCGCTGGTTTCCTGTAACCGCCTCCATGTACGAAGGTGTAAAAGTTAGAGTTTCATCACAGGCACCTCTACTACGGTTTACCGTTCGATCTGAAGTACAGATACCACTGTCCTGCTGGCAAGCACTAAAGGTAAGTAAGCATCCTACCGCTAACCCAGTTGCTAATTTTGTGTACATCATTATCGTTGTTTTAGACGTTAAAGTAAATCTCTCCTTGTTTATCAGGGAGTCTTTTGCGTTTAGACTATTAAACGTCGTTAATCCTTCGTGGATTATGATATTTTTAAAAAAATAAAGACTCCTAGAAGTACTCCAGTAGTCTTTATCCTTTATTAGTTGTATTGAACTAAATCTTATTACTTGATACCCAACTTCTTAGCTAATTTCTTAGGTAGCGCGTCTTTGTGTACCATAAGGTTCATTGTTTTGTACTTAAAATAAGCTTCTGAAGCATAAAAGTAGCCATCGCAGTCGTTACCTGTTCCCCAAGAGTTCTTAACAATAAAATACTTGGTACCATCTTGGTCCTTTACCATTCCTGTAACGTGCATTCCATGATCGTCTGTTGTTTCATAATTATTATAAGCCAATTGACGCATCTCTTGTGTAATCACTTTCTCTTCGACAGGTTGTGAGAAGGCATCTCCAATTTTTTCGGCACCAGCATCACTAAAATTTCTATTGTCACGCCCTTTTTTGCGAATAGTAGAACCATTTTCGGGTACAATGGCCAAGCCATCTCTAAAAGAGAAACCTTTTTCAGAAACATCAGCCGCCCAAGCCCAACTATACCCTTTCATAACAGCAGATTCGGCAACTTCCATCAATTCATCAATAGGCAAATTATACACCTGACCAAAAGCCCAGTTATCGGGTACAGCCAATACAAATTGCTCGTAAAAAGGGTGATGCGTAAAGGATCCCAATACCACATAATCATCCATATTCAAGCCCAACTCTTTTGCATAAGTTTTGCCCGTATACGTTTTGCCGTCTATTTCAAATTCTTCTGGTTTCTTGCCCAAATAAGCATCCAATACCCCATCTACAGCATCCAACCATACTGGTGTTAGACGATTGTTTTGAGGACTCTTGATGACTATATCCACCATAGATTTTAACATCTTATCCATTTCGGAATGGTTGTGGGTTTCACTGCCATAATTAAGCCCTTCGTAAGCAGAAGCAGGTACAATTCCATATTTTTTGATTACATAAGGAATATCATGAAAAGCACCACCTGGGCCAAAGTTAAAGGTACCGTGCATTCTTACATAGTTAACGGCCTTGTCATGGTAAGCGTTTCTAGCAATCCACATTTCAGACAATTCATGCTTGCCCTTGCCCGTTCTCATCAACTCTGATTCTAAGAAAGAAAGTGCCGAAAAGCTCCAACAAGTTCCTGTACGTCCTTGAGATTGTACAGGAGTAGCTTCTAAGTTCTTGAGTACTGTAAACTCGTAATCGCTACCTTCCTTATTGGTTATACGCTCTGTGTCTTGTGCCTGTAGTCCCCAAGAGCCAAGAAGGAACACTACTAGAGTTATTAATTGATACATTTTATACAATTTTATAGGATATAATTATAAAAAAAGAACTCACATTTTAAGAATTAGCACATTCAAAATTTGAGTCTACTATTTATTATTTCTAACCAAACTTACAAAATTTCAAACGGATGACAGCAATTTATAGACCAAGGTACACTTTATATGGCTCTAACGCTCGTTATAATTGTTAATAGCCAATAGCTACCGTTTGTTATCCCATCGTTAAAAATAGTCACTCTTGAACCATTTTATATTAAAAAACATTTTTTCTAAGTAGTTTTGCATCAGACTGGTTCCAAAACAATTCCGTTACCTTTTCAAATAAAAACAACATTATGCCACTACTTTTCTCACTACTATTGGGTCTATTGCTGTCTTACAGTAGCTTTGCTCAAGAAAATAGTATTGAACCTACCCCAGAACAACTTTATTCTATCAATGGGTTTCATTTAGAACAATTAAAATTTTTGGGAACCGTTTATGCCCCTTTTTTGCCTCTTCATCTGCCACCCAACAGTGCTGTTGTCCCCTTTAGAAAAGACAAAAAGTGGGGCTTAGTCGCTCCTAATGCCCCTAAAGATGAATGGATTGTTCCACCCAGTTTTGACCAAATAACTGGGGTTTATGAAGCAGGTGCTATTGTTGTTACTATTCAGAATGCCGAGGAGGGTGCATATAATTTTGGCTTGATTGGAGTAGATGGGCAAGTGCTTATTCCCGTAGAATATCGGTCACTAACTAGAGAGGGAAATTTATTTCATGGACTCAAAACCTTGGAAAAAACCACGCTAGAGAATGGCACTCTTTTACCGCCTGCAACAGAATTTCCTACTAATGCGCCCGCTTGTTATCAACATGATTATTACGATATGCAAGGTAAATTGGTCTTTTCTGAAAAATCAGTCGATTTCTTTTCGTTTGGAACAAACAATAGCTTGGCTTGGTTTAGAATGGGCAAAACCATTACTATAAGAGATCAAAAAGGAAAAGTTGTGGCGACCCACCAAACGGATGCCCCCAACAAAGCCTTTCTTGGAATTGGGGGCGATTTGCTCAACTTCTTAGTGTTGGATGGCAATGATGTAGTTATTCAGAGTTGTACGGCAGCAGGCGAAGTACAATACCAATGCTTTCAAGTTCGTCTAGAGGAAGAGGATAAACCTAATTTTAAGATACCTTATACTTATAACCACGGCCAAGCAGCTTGTTATCAAATTAGTGAACAACTATATGCGACAGAAACAGTAGGCATGAACGAAGAGTACACGGTCAATTTTGCTCACATAGACCAAGTTCAACATTTTGATGCTTACTTTTACGATTATGATAAAGCTGGATTGAGTGTCCCAAAGGGCTATTATAAAAAAGAAAAATTCTTAGTCGGCCCTTTAGGCGAATTGGCAGAAGGCACAGAGTATAATGCTACCTACTACATTGATCGTCAAGGCAAAAAACTTAGTCATCCCAAACACAAGCTCTACCAGTCAGAAGGTTTTAGTTTTTTGAAATATGAGCAAGACCAACACAGTTTATTCTTAACAGAAAAAGGCGAAGTGGTGAAATTTCATAATGTATTGGTAACTGCTGAAGATAGATCAGCAAGAATACTTTATCCCAAAGGGAAATTTGGATTTTATGAAGGCTGGTGTACGGCTATGAAACGGTGCAATGATGCAGACGAGCAGCCTGCGGCTTGTTATTATTATATTGATAAAACAGGCAAAACAGTCCTAGAGTTGCCCCATACTATTACGGCTATTGGGCCATTTTCGGAGGGACTAGCTCCTGCATTTAGTGAAGAGGGAAAATTTGGGTTTATCAACAAACAAGGGGCATGGGTAGTACAGCCTATTTATAGTAGAGCACAAGGGTATAAACAACGTAAATTTGCGTTCCCTAGTTTCAAAAATGGTTATATTTACTTGCCTGAATTGGGGTATATTAATAAAGAAGGGAAAGAATTTTTTACTAGAGACTAATAACTCTACTAAACCACAACGACCATGTTAGAAGTCAATAAGAAAGAAGCCAAATTTTTAGAAAAAGCCTTTGCAGAATGGCAAGCCGATCAACTGCTCTCTGAAGAGCAAGTAGACAAACTACAACGCAATATACTCCTACAAACATTTGATTGGAAAAAACTGGCTAAGTATTGTTTTATGTTGGCCGTTTTATGTGTAGTGGGAGCAGTAATATCGGTATTGGCCGATAATTTTCTACTGGAATGGTTCTTTGAGTTGATAGGGTCAGAATGGGGTGCGGTGATTACCTCCTCGCTGGTGGCAACAGGCTTTATTTATTGGGGTGGTAGAAAGAAAAACCATTCCTTGGAAAAAAAGTTGAGTAGCGAAGCATTACTAGCTGTTGGAGGTATTTTTATTGGGGTCGCTATTGTGCTATTTGGCAATGCGATTAGTACAGGAAGTGGGCATTTTTCATTACTACTCTTGTTGGGAGCCTTTATTTACGCACCACTCGCTATCTATTATCAATCTATTTCTTTTTGGACACTTCTACTGTTTAGTAGTACCATTTGGTTTGGTTCAGAATTGGGGTATTGGGTCGATTTTGAAGAAACGGTTCTAGGATTGACCTATTTTACTTGGTACTTGGCTTGGGGAGGTTTGTTAGTAGGCATTTCTTTGCTCTTAGAAAAACAGCAACGAGTAGCCGACTTTGCAGCGCTGACCTATATATGGGGCCTCTTGGTTCTCTTTTTTAATCTATGGCTCTTGTCCTTCAATTTTTTCGATTGGCGAGGAGAACACTACTGGGTTTCTTGGGTGTGGACACTGGTTCTCACCTTGGCTAGTTTTGCAAGTTTGGTTTGGGGAATCAAAAAAGAAGACATTGTTCTAAGGGTTTTTGGACTTGGATTTTTCTTGCTCAATATTTACACCAAGTATATTCAGTATTTTTGGGAAGAATTGCACAGCACAATTTTCTTTGCCATTCTAGCCCTTTCCTTCTGGCTTATTGGCAACCGTGCAGAGGATATTTGGAGTGGACGTTTTTGGAAATCTTCGGATGATTTATTGGATCAGTAACGCCAAAGATTCAAATACCGTCTAAATATCTTGGTCAAATTAATAGCATCGTCAATGCCTCGGTGCATCGTGCCTTCAAATTCAAAGTCTTCCATTTTTAGGGCTTTGTTGAGGCCAACGGCACGGCCTATATTTTTGATGCGCGGATATTGATCTTTTAGATTGATGTGTTTTTTGGCCCACTGTTCGTCCAGTTTGTGATATTTGCAATCCTTGACCAACGCAGAGCGATCAAAAAAGCCCCAAGAGCAAAGCAAATATTCCTCGCCATCATTTAGGCCAATCCAATCTTGAAAATCTTCGATCACATCAGGAAACGTATCGGCCTGGTTGACATCTACCTGAGAAATAGTAGTGAGTTGCTGGCAAAAATCAGATAACATAGGATGTGCAACAGGTTGTACAAAACTCTCAAATCGACTTTTGATTTCCCCCTGCTCATTCACTAATACGCCCCCAATTTCAATAATTTCGCGACGCTTGCCTCTTGCCTCCCATTCCGTTTCCCAACAGGTAGCTTCCAAATCATATACAATATAATTCATGTTTTCTCTTTCTGGTCTTGGTTATCAGAAGAATGATTAATAAACATAACGCGCCAATGGCACGATGTCTTGGCCAACAAATTCTTCCTTCAAATACTTGTAATGTGCCGTCATGGCAATCATAGCAGCATTGTCGGTGCAGTACGCCAACTTAGGGATAAACACCTCCCATCCTTTTTCGGTTCCCAACAGTTTCAATCCTTGACGCAAGCCACTATTGGCAGATACACCGCCTGCAATAGCAATGTGTGTTGCTCCTGTTTGAGCAACCGCTTTTTCTACTTTATTTAATAAAATAGACACAATACGCGCCTGTACCGAAGCACAAATATTAGCCAAGTTTTCTGTAATAAAGTTGGGATTTTGACGCTTTTCTTTCTGCAAAAAACGTAGAATATTGGTCTTTAATCCACTAAAACTAAAATCCAAATTAGGAATATTGGGCTCTGTAAAACTATACACCACGTCTCCCTCTTGTGCCAGTTTATCAATAATAGGCCCTGCGGGATAATCCAAACCCAGCAATTTACCCGTCTTGTCAAAAGCCTCTCCTGCGGCATCATCAATCGTACTGCCCAGAACCCTCATTTTTAGGGGAGCCTCTACCAATACCAATTGGGTATGGCCACCCGATACGGTCAAGCACAAAAATGGAAAAGCAGGTCGTGGTGCTTCTATAAAATGCGCCAACACATGTGCCTGAATATGATTCACTTCAATCATAGGAATATCCAAGCTCAAAGCCATAGCCTTGGCAAACGACACCCCTACCAACAAAGCCCCCATCAAGCCTGGCCCTCTGGTAAAGGCGATTGCCGTTAGGTCACTTGCTTGCACCCCTGCTTGACGCAAGGCCATCTCTACCACAGGCACTACATTGGCCTGATGTGCCCTAGAGGCAACTTCTGGCACCACCCCTCCGTACTCCTTGTGTATCGACTGACTAGCCACACAATTGGACAACAACACTCCATTGTGCATCACAGCGGCGGCGGTATCATCACAAGAGGATTCTATGGCTAGTATCAATGCGTTATTCTTAGTATTCACCGATGCTATTTTTTGATTTTAAGGTAAAATAAATGGCTTTTGGTAAACTAGATGTTATTTTCTCAACAACTTCTAAGGCTCTAATATCGTCAACTGACATTAATAGCGTATTTTACACCCTTAATAAACTCTTTTGGCTCAATAATGGTTAAATTATTAGTAACTTTTCTACTCTAATTTACAAGCGTTAATCCTACTATTGAGCTAAGATAAGCTTTATTTTATAAATCCATTGTGCCAAAATAACATTGACCATCCAATCCTCTGATCCACATATTGACAACCAAGACCAAGAAGCACTGCCTTCCAAGGGCTTGTTTAGGCGTATTTGCGCCAAGGGGTGGCAATTTTTCAAACGATTGACCAAGGTTTTGTTATTTCTTATTGTGCTCATCTACGGGTTGCTGTGGCTGCCACCTGTACAAACCAAACTGGGTCATGTAGTAGCCAATGTACTGAGCAACCTTTGGGAAACAGAAGTGCGAATTGACCGTTTAGAAATTTGGCCACTGACCGACTTTGTTTTTCACGATGTTTTTATTCGAGATCACGATAATGATACCTTGATTTATGCAGGCCAAATAGAGGCGTTGAATTACAATGTGTTTGCCTTATTTCAAAAAGAAATTAGTATTGGGCACATGATTATCAAGGATGCGGTATTCAAGGTGCAGCGTCGCCCACACGCCGAATTCTTTAATATTCACTTCCTAATTGCCTTTTTTGAGGCAGGAGAAAAAACCTATCCCCCACCTCAAAAATTCAAATTTTCTCTTGGAGGAGCAGAATTGAGGCGGGCACGCGTGCATTTGGCCGATACAGCCATTGGTACAGCCGCCCTTGTTACTTGTGATACGGGCTATATTACCAGACATGCAACCCAAGGGGTGGATATGATAGGCAAATATGCTTGGGGCGACATTGCCCACTTGTCCAATGCCAGCATTACAGTGCGTTTGTTTGAGACCGTGCCCATTCCCAATGAGGACTCCTTGCTCCTGTTAGAACCTGTTGATACAACCATTCCCGATTGGAATGTAGGTTGTGAACGCCTAAAATTGGACAATGTTAATTTTAGACTGATTAATGAACGGGAAGGGTTTGTCAGCAACCCCGATTTGCCTTTAGATTTTACCAATCTCCATTTTAATAACATCAACTTAGATGTGGATACCTTCCGATTGCAGCACGAGGTATTTACAGGGCATGTTAAAAAATTGCATGGGCTAAACCACGGAGGTTTTGAACTCAAGCATTTGTCAGGCGATGCCTTGATTAGCCCCAACAAAGTAGCCGTTACCAATTTTAACCTCAAAACCAATAACAGCAGTATAGGCCATCATCTTATTCTTAGCTATAAGGGTTATCGCTCCTTTTATGATTACCCCAACAAGGTACACATGGAGGGTATTTTTGATAATAAATCTACGGTAACCTTTAGAGATATTGCGGCCTTTGCGCCTCCTATGGTAGAAAATGTTTTTATTGGAAATAACCTAGACCACCCTATAAAAATCAAAGGTCGATTTGATGGAACCGTTAATAATTTACATGCTAGTAATGTAATACTCACGGTGCTCAACTCTACTATAAAAGGCAATATCTCGCTCAACGATATTACCAACCCCAATGCTGCATTTATGGATTTGAACCTCAAAGAGGTCAACAGCAGCTATCAAGATCTAACTACTATTTTACCTTTTGTAGATTTGCCCCCCAACCTATCTCGTCTAGGCCAAATGACTTTCAATGGCACTTACATTGGTTATTTTGATAATTTTGTAGCAGATGGTTACCTAAAAACGGGCATTGGAAATGTCACGTCTGACTTAAAATTAAATTTACAGAAAGGGAAGCAAGGGGCTGCCTATAGTGGCGGACTACTGCTTGATAATTTTGATATTGGAGCCTTTCTTAATAATAAAGATTTTGGCCGACTCTCTGTAAAAGCAGACATCAACGGCACAGGGTTGACACTCGAAACTCTCAATGCGACCCTACAAAACACCAAAATTGATAGTTTATTCTTCAAGGGATACAAGTATGAGGATATTCTTATCAATGGCAATTTTAAGCAAAAACGATTTGAGGGAGATATTCTATCCAAAGATCGTAACATGGACTTGTTTGTGCGTGGTATGATGGATTTGAATGGAGAACTACCCAATGTAGATATTTTGGGAAATGTCAAAAACTTAGATTTATATGCTCTTAATATAACCAAAGAACGCGCTGGTTTACAACTGGATACCTTTGATATTAATGCCATGGGTAGTAATATTGATAACTTTGTAGGGGTAGCATCTATTCGCGGCATCACAGGACACCGAGGCCAAATAAACTCTCAGCTCAACAATATTTACCTCAATGCACAAAACTATCCTGGTGATTCTACGCTTGCTATTGTTGCGGAAGATTCTGTCTGGACCACCCACCAAACCCGCAAAATTGCCCTCAAGTCAGATGTATTGGATGTACAGGTATGGGGCGAATATGATGTCCTCAATTTAGTGCGTTCCATCAATAAATTTATCAAAGATCATCACCCCAACTTGTATCGAGAAATATACAAAGTGCCAAAAGCATCCTTGGACTCTATTAAATTTGGGATACCACAATTTGCCAATTTCTTAGTAGATTCTAGCCTGCTCGATAGTATTCCCCATCAAGATTTTTACTTCCAAATTCGGGTACCTGACAACACAAGAAATTTAACCCAACTGATTGATACGAACTTTAAATACCTAGAGCATATTGACCTCACGGGTGAATATGATGGTAGTGAAGGCTACTTAGATATTAGTGGCCAAGTAGGGGCGATCAATATTGGTAATGTAGCTATTCAAGACATTAATTTGAGAAATGGAAAAGCCAACGGCCCAACCTTCAACCTCAATTCTACCATAAAAAACCTACTACTCAATGGAAAAGAGTTTGTTCCTGATATTGACTTAACCCTAGATGCAATTGGAGATTCAGTACGTTTTAATGTCTCAGCCCAAGCCGTTGGAGAATTTGCCAAGGCATTGTTTATCAATGGGCAACTCTCTATTCAAGAAAACAAAATCATCTTAGAACTCGATACCTCTAGTCTTTTTATTTTAGATCAAAAATGGACAATTAATGACAATAACCATATTAAAATTGGGCAAGAAGCACTAGATATTGAGAATGTAGTATTGTTCAATAAAGACAAACGCGTTACCCTCAGTAGTGTCAACAACAATAAGGGGGCAAGAGTTGAAGTAGAAAACCTCAGTCTAAAATGGCTGTATGGCTTTATGGAACCCTTGCCCATGATTGAGATTGATGGTCTTTTTTCTGGTAACGCTACCATGAGTAATGTATTTACACAAGAGGAAATTACAGCCAATGTATTGCTAGATACCTTGCTCATCAATGGCGATTACTGGGGCAGCAATTCACGCCTTACGGCCTCTGCTGAGAATCTTAAATCAGATTTTAGAGGTTTATTTACCCACAATAGTTCCTTTGTAGAAGATCTAAAAGTAATGGCCACCTTTACCCCCAAAGCAGCCACCACCAATCCTGCTCTACAAAACCTATTAGATGTTAAGATCAAAGGACAACGAGCAAAAGCTAAAATACTGGAGTATTTTATAGGAGAACAAATATCGGATACCGAGGGCGATGCCTTTGTAGACATGCGTATCTTTGGCAATATAAAAGGCAAACAAACCGTGCTTAATGCCGAGGGAGAAGGCTTGATGACTGGTGTAAAAACTACGATCAATTTTCTACAAACTCGCTATGTTATTGATGATGGAAAAATTAAAATTGACAACAAAGGCTTTCATATTATGCCTGAATTAGCATTGGATATTTACGACCAATACGAAAGCGGGGGCGTTGGTGTAACCATTCTGGGAGGTACTGGCAAAAAAGCCTATTTGGGCGGCAGTCTCACACACCACCATCTCAAAAACTTTGGGCTAGATGCCAAAGCTGTTTTTAAGAACAATTTGATGATGAATACCGCGCTCGCCGACAATGATCTTTTCTATGGAAAAGTCTATGCTTCAGGAACGGCTTCTTTTGAAGGCCCTTTTGACCGACTAAAGCTTAAAGTGGATGCCAGAACAGAGGAAAACACGACTTTTAACCTTCCTTTTGGGGGGCCTTTGACCGTTACAGAAACCGATTACATCCAATTTGTAGATGTGAAGGCAAGCATTGATTCTGCCAATGCAACAACAACCAAACGCATCAATACAGGAGGCTTAGATATTGAAATCATTGCAGACATTCAGCCCTCGGCAGTGGCTCGACTCATTATTGACGAACAAGCAGGTGATGTGATTGAAGGCCGTGGAAGTAGTGATAATATGCGTATTACTTATGACCGTTCGGGTGAACTCAAAATATTTGGCACCTATGTCATCGAAGAAGGAAATTACCTATTCACCTACCGAAACCTCATTAACAAACCTTTTGATGTCAAAAAAGGAGGAACAATTACCTGGGGAGACAATGATGGTGATCCTACACAAGCCCGTTTAGACATCCAGACTGCTTATGTCAAAAATCTAGGGGTCAGCAACCTCGTAACCAGCTATACGGCCAATGATGCAGATCTTGCCAAGCTTGCCAATACGCCTTGCCGTGTGGATTTACTCATGGATATCAAAGGCGCGTTGTTTACGCCTCAAATCGATTTTAAAATCAATGTATCGGATGTTACACAGCGTTTGCAGAATCCAGTAGCACTAGCACTACGAGAAATTCATGCCGATAAAAACGAATTGAACAGACAGGTCTTTGGTCTTATTGTATTGCAGCAATTTCTCCCCTTGGAGAATGCCAATAATGTCAATGTGGTATCGTCTGGGATTAATACAGGAATTAGTACACTTACAGAGTTGGTATCGCAACAATTCTCCCGCTATATCAATGATCTACTGGTTGGTGTAGTCAAAGATGTGGATTTCATTTCTAGCTTAGAATTTGATTTCAATTTTAATATTCGGGATAATGAAAATCAGAACATTCGCTCTAGAACCTCCAATGTACGTTTAGGAAGTGATGTCAAGTTCTTGGACGATCGTCTGCGCGTCTATGCGGGTGCTAATTTAGATATTGCCAGTGATGATGATTTAGGGCTTCAAGACAATGGCAATTATATTGGCGGAGACTTTATTATTGAGGGTTTTATTACAGAAGATGGGCGTTTGCGTATCAAAGCCTATAATAGAACAGAAAATACCATTTTGGGTAGAAGTATGCGAACAGGGGTAGGATTGTCTTACCGCAAAGAATTTAATTCCTTACAAGAACTGGTAGACGAAGCCAAAAAAAATAAAGCCCAATCTACCAAGAGCCGCTTGGAAAAGAAACAAAAAAAAGTAACAGAACTCAACCAACTCTTGGCCATTACACAAGATGAATCCATACAAGGTTCATTGCTCAAGAAGAAAAAACGCCTGCAAAGAAAAATTCAACAACTACAAAAACGACAAGATAAAATTGCTCAAAAAAAGTAATCAATCCTTTAGATGATTTCAAATACTGGGATTTTTTCCTTGCCAAGAACCCAAACAGGAGTCATCCCTTAAGTATAGAAATATCAGGAGAAGCAGACAGATGTATAAGGAGAGGGTGTTTTTAAGAAAATCACAATTGCTTGCATTTTTAATGAGCATTAAAGAATTAGCACACTCATTAGTTTGTGGTAATGATTGTATTAAGTTGTATAACTGTGTGCAGAGATGGGCATATGAATTCTAAGGGTAAGCAAATTGG
>JBGCDW010000056.1:0-12318 GCA_045105775.1 Aureispira sp. | reverse complement strand
CGTTGATAATGAGTGATAATTTGATTCTAATCAAGGCAAAAATTTAGTTCATAGCAGCGCTATGGAGTCAATTTTTAACGATGAGTAGGAAAAAATTAGCTTTCATTAGCGACATTAGGCTATTCTTAAACAACTTCTTTAGATGAATTTTAATCTTCAATAATAATGGTCTAATAATCAGCATCTTTTTTAGCCGAATTGAAGATTGTATTCTTTTGTATAAAATCTAGCTATTGTAAAAATGCAATTCAAAAAAATAATGTTATAATGAATTTACACTTCTAGGGCAGCAATTTTGTCTGCAAATAAACGACTTTTTTCGGGAAACTTCAAACTTAAGGCGGCATACATTTTAATTGCTTTGGCATTTTGGCCTTGTAGTGCCAATAATTCGGCCAGTGTTTCTGAAACGACCGCATCATTTTCCGTTGTACTTTCATCTTCCAAATCTTGCCATTCTCGTTCTCCTTTTGATTCTTTGCGTTCGTTGAGGCTTTTCAAAAAACTATTGGTTTGTTCCATAAAAAAATCAAACACATCTGCCTCCCTACGAGTTACGGTTTCAGTAGAGCCTGTTGTTTCGATAGAGCCTATTGTTTCAGTAGTGTTATCTTTTGTTGTAGGAATTATTTTTTCCTCTTCTTCTTCCAGAAAATCAAACATATTTTCATCAAAAACAGGAATTCTTGATAGTTTGAATGGCTTTTTGGCCAAATTATCCGAATCCATTGGTTCCTCCTCCCCTTCTACTTCTTGAGGGGCACTGTTTAACCATTCTTCTACTGGCATTGCACTCCATTCCTCTCTGTCATCGATTGGTTCTGGTGTTTTCATGCCTAAATCTTGTGCCGTAAGAGGAGGCTGGAAAGCTAAAATTGGAGGATTGTCAGAGACTTTATGGTTGTATACAGGTGGTGGCTCTACCAAAATGACTTTTTGCTCTTTGTGGGTATCCGAAGCTGCTAAAGGAATAACTTTGGTGGTGGCATTGGCAACCACTGAAGTATTGAGAAAATCGTACAAACGCCCACGATCCACCGCGTACATAGAAGCTAACATCAAATGGCGATTAAAAGCAACATGTCGGTCATTTTTATATTTCTTGAGTAACAACATACGCAGCCCATTACAATATGGATATTGCAATAGTAGTTGATCCAATGCCTCATAACTCCAGTCATTGAGTTGGCTAGGATCGGTTAGTAGTTGTGTCAATTCTCTTATGGTCATAAATAAAAATAAGTGCGCCTTATCTTGCTTAAGTAGTTCCTAATGTTAGATTGAAGCAGGTAACAAATATAGTGTTTTTATTGTTTAATAAGTAGATGAACAAAATAAATTTATTACCCTGATAAAGATGCCTCTATTCCAAACAAATGCCGAATACCATCTTCAAAAAAATACATCCCTAAACTCAATCCAATAATAGGGAGTAATATTCCAATCAAATTACCCACCAAATACTGTCGCTCCTTAATATTCGTCAATGCCAATGTATACCCCACTATAGGAGAAAGTTGCACCAAAATTCGCAAAACAATCAATGTTCGAATAGGGCGTGTTTCGGCCTCTGCTAATAAGTTTCGTATAGTTGGATTCGTTACATCGGATAGTGCCTGCCCCCCTACTTTGCGCCCAATCGTAAAGGTGACCCAAGCCCCTATACAAGTTCCAATATAAGCGAGCAATGCGCCCTCCCAATAACCAAATAACAAAATGCCTAAGAGTAAAAAGGGAGTACCAGGCACATTGAGTACCGCAGAAGCTAAAAACATTCCTACAAAGACTACAAAGCCCCATACTCCTGCTTGTGCAACCATGTATTGTAGGTTTTCCAAGCTCAACCAAGTACCTATGACGGTGTACTTTATTAATAAAATAGACAAGACCAAAAAGCCAAACAATATGCCAATACGCATGAAGCCGTTTTGGGGACGCTTTTCTTTGTTCGTTTCAAATGGTTCACTCATGTTAGGGATCGCTAATAAATGTTAATAAAAGCTATGCACCGCTATTATGCAAATAAGTCCTTGAACCAAACCACCACTACTTCTTGAAAATAAGTACTCTGCACTAAAAAGGTTCCACCCAAAATTACAAGCATGGGAAAAATCATAGCAATACTGTTGGCTACTAAAAATTGGCGGCTTTTGATAGGCGTTAAGGCCAAGGCATAATTGATTAATGGCGACAAAAGCATAAATACGCGCAACCAGCAAACCGTCTGAATAGGATGCGTCTCAATACGCGATAATGCTTTTTGCAAACGTTTGTTCTTGATCTCCGATAAACTTTGTCCGCCCAAAAAACGAGCAATCCAAAAATTAATCAAAGCACTCCACACAGCACCACTGTAGGCCAATACCACGCCCCATCCCCAACCATACGTTAACACGGCAAATATAACAAATACGGCACCTGGTACGTTCATTAAAGTACCAAGTAAGAAAATGAGTAAATACAACAACAGACCCCAGTTGCCTGCTTTTTGCACCATGCCTTGCAAAACCTCCAAATCAAAATAAACCCCCAAAGGAGTATATTTGGCAATGGCTATCAAACCAAGCATAACTGCAACGAGTAAACTGAGGCGTAATAATAATTTTTTTTTAGGGTTGGTCATTGGTAAAATAGGATACTGAGGGAATGAACAGCTTACAAACTTACTACTATTTATTCAAAATTCTCTTTTGTAGGGATCAAAATTAGAGTGCAAAAAAACACGCTTGAATAAGAATTTCACTAACATATTTATTATTATTTTAATCAAATTTTTTTGTATAAAAAACACAAACATTACAACCCAAAGCCCCCTTGTCAACGTCTTTAATTCAATAAATAATTTATGGCCTATACACTTGGCTAGTAAAAACAGTATTCAAACTGAAAAACTACTTTACATCTAACTGATTATCAAGTTATTATAATCTTTAATAATCTTTATAGTTATTTGATAATCAATTGGGTATGATTTTCTCAGGAAATAGTAAAAAATACAAGAACGCTCTTGATAACTTAGGAGCATTTATTAAGCATACAAAAGCACGATAGAGCACGCACAATTACTAGCAAAAAAGCCTATCTTTGCACTGTTTATGTAATAAACGGCTTGTTCCGATAACCAAAAAAGTTGTGTTATTTTGCCATAACAGAAATAAAAATCATGAATAAAATTATCACATTAGACGAATTTATTATCCAGAGTCAAAAGGATTTTCCGTATGCTACTGGTGAACTCTCTGGGCTCTTGCGCGATATTGGATTAGCCTCCAAAATTATCAGTCGCGAAGTCAACAGAGCTGGTTTGGCTGATATTGCAGGACGCGCAGGTACGGTGGATAATGCTTCGGGCGAAGAGGTACAAAAACTAGATGTACTGGCTGATAACGTATTAATTTCTTCTCTCAAAAACAGTGGAGAATGTTGTGGAATTGCATCCGAAGAAAATAATACTTTTGTTCCCATTCAAAGCAGCCTCAATGCCAAATATGTAGTGTTATTTGATCCCTTAGATGGTTCTAGCAATATTGATGTGAATGTTTCTATCGGAACTATTTTTGCTATTTATCGTCGTATATCTGATGATGGTGCTTGCCAATTGGACGATTTCTTACAAGATGGGGTAGAACAAGTAGCCGCTGGTTATGTGTTGTATGGCTCTTCAACTATGCTCGTATATACAACTGGCAACGGAGTCAATGGCTTTACTTTGGATCCTTCTCTTGGAGAGTTCTGCCTATCTCATCCCAAAATGCGTATTCCTCAAAAGGGCAATGTTTATTCGATCAACCAAAGTGCTTTTCGCAATTTCAAACCTTGCGTACAGGCTTTCGTAGGAGACTGCATGGACAGGGCTTGCAATTTCCGCTACGTGGGTTCTATGGTAGCCGATGTGCATCGTACACTCATCAAAGGAGGTATCTTTATGTATCCTGCTACGTCCAAAGCTCCCCAAGGCAAATTGCGATTACTATATGAGTGCAATCCACTTGCCTTTATTATAGAACAGGCGGGCGGCCTAGCCACCAATGGCAGCCAAAGAATTTTGGAACTGGAGGCAACTCAACTGCACCAACGTACGCCCATTTTTATGGGCTCGCCCAATCTGGTCAACCGCCTAGAAGCCATCAAAGCCAAACACCAACAAAAAATTATGGTCTAAGTACAGACTTTTTCTACAAAATATAATCTTGCCTCTATTCTATCCATTATTAGAATAGAGGTTTTTTATTGTTATAATTTCAATAATTTTATAAAATTTCACTTCTAATAATTTCTTAAACTATTAACAATCTCTTAACTTACTAAAAATAACAAAATTTAATTTTTACAATAAATATGACAAACGAAAGAGATTGGAGCAAAGTAGTATTTTTGGCACATGCTAATGAAGACAAACAAGCTGTAAAAAAACTGTATCGCGCTCTCAAAAGTGCGGGGCTAGATCCTTGGATGGATGAATTTGATTTGGCTCCAGGGGTGAGATGGGATGTGGAAATCCAAAAAGCTATTCGCAAATGTAGTTTCTTCTTGGCTTGTCTCTCTGCCGCCAGTATCAACAAAACAGGCTATGTACAAAAAGAATTGCGCTTTGCCTTAGACCAATTCCAACACAAACCCACCAATAGCATTTACTTTATTCCTGTGCTCCTAGAGCAGATGGATTTAACGGATTTGTATGTGGATTCTATTGCATTGAACCAATACCAAGCTTCCAACGCTTTTGAACGAAAGGGCGTACAACAACTGGTTAGCCACTTGCAGCAAGAAGCAAAAATTATAAAAACCATCAACAAAACCCAACAAGCAAAAGGCACGGACTTACAAACCATTCGCCAATATGTAGCCGAAGGGGATCTCAAACTAGCCTTGGATGAATTGGAACATCTAGTCAATCGCTCTCACCCTGAACTAAAAAACAATGTCATCCTCCTCAAATCTAGACAACATCGTTTGTCTCAGGAACACAACCTTTATCTTATTTCCTCTTCCGATTATCAGCGCGAGAGCAACCGATTGGTGTATGCCATTTTGGAAACCTTGGATATTTTGGAACAAAAGCAATAATAAGCATTTTTTTGTGTGTAGAAACGCAAGATTTTGCGTTTCTACACACAAAAAAATCCACCCTCAACCACCAAAACCCCACCACCCAGCATCTCATCAAATAAGCAACCACAGCTACCCAGTACCAACATCTTTTGCGTATATTATTGACTAGTCATTCTTCCGTATTGCAATTCCTGTTTGTAGCTTTTATTTTCTTACAATCACAAAGGCCATTGGTCTTCTCGCGCTTATTATTATGAAATTAACCACCAAAATATGTCTTGCGACACTACTAGCCCTCACCATTGCAGGGGGTAGTTTGGCAAGCACACTGTATTACCAACCACAGTTGTTCTCCAATCATCCATTTTTGAAGCAATTGGCACAACAACTCACCGATTATCAATTTGCTACTGCCGAAGACAAAGTGTATTTGCATTTTGATAAAAAATTCGTTGAACCTGGAGAAACCATTTGGTTCAATGCTTATGTCAGAAATGCACAAACCCTACAAGCCAGTCAAAAAAGTGAGGTAGTCTATGTCAAATTGCTCAATCCGCAAGGCAGTATAGAGCAAGAATACACGCTCATTGCTCAAAATGGAACCGCCAAAGGCCAGTTTGCCTTGAGCGAAAACCTAAAAGGCGGCCAATATACGGTGGAGGCATACACCAAATGGCAAAAAAACACAAATGCCTCCTTTGAACGTACTATTACTGTACAAAAAGCCGTGCTGCCCAACCTCAATATGCAGTTGAATTTTAATAAAAAAGCCTATGGTGTAGGAGAAGAAGTAACCGCCACTCTAGATTTGAACACGCTTACCAAAGAAGCCTTGGCCCAACATAATTTCAGTTATGTAGTTGCCCTAGACGGCAAAGAAATTGCACGCCAAAAAAGCAAAACCAATGATTTGGGTAGAGCGTATGTGCAATTTGATCTCCCCAAAAAACTAAACACCAATGATGGTTTGCTCAATATTTTATTACAATACAAAGGACAAACCGAATCTATTGCTAGAAGTATTCCTATTGTTTTGGGCAATATTGATTTGGCCTTTTACCCAGAAAGTGGCGAACTTATAGAAGGTGTAACATCCCATGTAGGATTTAAAGCACTCAATGAATTTGGCAAACCTGCCGACATCAGTGGTCAAATTGTAGACCAGCAAGGCAAGGTAGTGGCGAGCTTTGACAGCTACCATCAAGGCATGGGCAAAGTGGCCTTTACCCCACAAAAAGGACAGCAATACCAAGCTCAAATTACCCGCCCTGCCAATATTAGTAAAACCTACCCACTCCCTCAAGCACAAGCCAAAGGCTATCTCTTAAGTACAGAGCTGCCTACTGCTACGTCTTTGAAAGTAAACATCCACAGCACACAAGAAGAGGAATTGTATCTGGTTGCACAAAGTCGTCAGAAAGTTCAATTCTCTCAAGTTATTGAAGCCCAACAAGGCAGCAAATCTGTGACCATTCCTACACAAAATTTTCCGATTGGAATCACTCAATTGACCTTATTTGATAATCAAAAAATAGCCCGAGCAGAACGTCTAGTATTTGTCAATCCGCACCAACAACTCCATATTGAAGTGGTGACTAATAAAGAAAAATACTTGCCTAGAGAAAAAGTAAACCTAACCCTCAAAGTAACCAATGAAAAAGGCCAACCTGTATCTGGTGATTTCTCCTTGGCAGTCGTAGACGATAAATTGCTCAACTTTGCCGATGATAAACAAGGGCATTTACTGTCTTACATGTTGTTAGAATCTGACCTGAAAGGAGCAATTGTAGAACCCAATTTTTATTTTGATAAAGAAGATGATCCTACTCGTTTGTTCCCCGAAATTGATCGCCAACAAGCATTGGATCATTTGATGCTCACACAAGGTTGGAGAAAATTTGTATGGCAAGAAATTACGGCCAATTCTTATACAAAACCTACGATACAAGGTGAAATGGCCGATATTGCTGGAACCGTATTGGATGCACAAGGAAATCCTATTGCTGGAATAGATGTGGCATTGACCAAACACGATAAAAAAGTAACAACAGACGCACAAGGGCACTTTAACCTAGATAATTGGGCGCTTTATGAAAGCGTACATTTAACGGCTGGATCTGGAGATTACTACCCTGTATCACAACACCTTACAGAATACAACAATACGCTTACTTTTCAATTAGTTAAGAAGAAAATTGTTAAAGGAATTGTCAAAGGGTACGATAAGAAAATATTAGCCGACATTACCGTCCGAGCACCAGGTTTTAGCAGCACTACTACCAATACCAAGGGAGAGTTTGCCCTAGTGGTGCCTGAAAATGTACAAAACTTGCAGTTTACCAACAATTATTATGATCAGAGTGTCTCTATCAAGAACAAAACCTTCCTAAATGTAACCTTGAATCAGTCTATTGTTCGATATGAAGCACTTGCAAGTACTAGAGTTCGAAGCGCACGAAGAATGAAAGGTGCTCAACTAGATTTTGCTGCGGGTGGTGCTCCCATGGATATGCCTGCTCCTCCACCTCCTGCTCCTATGATGGTAGAAGAAGAGATAGACGATTTTGAAGAGATGGACGACTTAGTAGAAGAGGACGAAGAAGTAGAGGTTATAGCACCTGAACCAGTTGTTGAAGCAGAACCAGAGCCAGAAATTGAAATTGCTGCAATGGCAGACGAGGAGGTTATAGAATTGGTAGAAAAACAATTAAAAAAAGAACTAGAAGCTAGAGTAGTCGCCATTGCCCTGACACGCTATAATCGTGCGCGTGTTTTTCCTGCGGTTTCGTATGAAAACACCCCAGCAGTGAGCAGACGTACAGATTTTAGATCTACTATTTATTGGAATCCTAGTGTACGTGTGGAGAATGGAGAAGCACAATTGGAATTTTATAATAATGATGCGATTACACAATTTAGAATTAGCATAGAAGGTTTTGGAGCACAGGGACAAATTGGAAGAATGGAGTACAAATATTTCACCCAATTGCCTTTTGAAATGATTAGCAAAGTACCTACAGAAGTATTAACAGGTGATAAAGTAACCATCCCGCTGACCTTGACCAACAATACGAGCAGCAATATAACCGCACAGTTAAAAGTCACCACTCCAGCACATTTTAAGCTACTCAAAGCAGCTCCCAAAACAGTACAGTTAAAAGCAGGAGCCAGCACTACCCTATTTTTGGAAGGAGAAGTCCTAAACACTACAGCAGAGGGCGACTTAATCATCACCCTCAAAGCTCAAGGTTTGGTAGATCAATTCACAACGACCATTCGTTCTAGACCAAGAGGTTTTCCTGTCAATGAAGTATTTGCTGGTGACCAAATGAAGGAAAATTTTCAATTGACCATACAAGAAGTACTAGAGGGTTCTTTGACTGCCAAATTGCAGGTATATCCCAGTACCTTAGATGAGGTATTGAATGGAATGGATAAAATGTTGAGAATGCCTTCGGGTTGTTTTGAACAAACTTCGAGTTCTAATTACCCCAATTTATTGGTCTTAGATTATCTAAGAGAAACCAATACAGATGCCCCAGAAATTGTCACAATGGTCAATCAGTACTTAGAAACAGGTTATGGCCGATTAACAGGCTACGAATCGCCCTCTGGAGGATTTGATTGGTGGGGAAGAGATCCAGGACACGAGGCTTTATCGGCTTATGGATTAATGGAGTTTGTAGATATGAAACGCGTATATCCTGTAGATCAGGCATTGATTGATAGAACCGCCAAATGGCTCTTGAGCCGCCGTGATGGCAAAGGGGGTTGGAAGAAGAACCAACATGCCTTGCACAGTTGGGCATTGGCCGAGGTAACGGATGCGTATATTGTATGGGCCATGACCGAGGCAGGTTATGCACAAGAAATTAAAAAAGAATTGGATCAATCGTACCAAGATGCCATCAAAAGTGAAGACCCTTATCGCCTAGCTTTATTGGCCAATGCCCTCTTCAAAGCTGAAGATGCACGTGCCAATGGTTTGCTCAAGGAATTGGTCAAACTACAGAAAAAAGATGGGAGTTTTGTGGGATTAACCAGCTCTGTTACCAACTCTACCGGCCAGTCATTGATGGTAGAAACCTCTAGCTTGGTGGTATTGGCCATGTTGCAAGAAAAAGGGTATCAAAGAAATATCCAAGATGCCTTAAAAGCAATTCAGAGTGGTAAAAACGCTTATGGCTTTGGCTCTACACAAGGAACCGTATTGGCCTTAAAAGCATTGTTAGAAAATGCCAAAAACAGCAAAAAAACTAGTGAATCAGGAGAAGTACTGGTTTTGGTAGATGGTAAAAAAGTAGCAACACTACCTTACAATGCCGATCAAAAAGAAATTGTACTACCCAACTTGGCGCAATATCTAAAAAATGGAAAACAAAAAATCTCCGTCCAATATGCCAATACCAAAACGCCTATGCCTTGGGATGTAGAGGTAAATTACACCACCCGCTTGCCACAAAGTGCTCCTGAATGTCCGTTTGCTCTAAGCACCAAGCTTCCTAAAAAAAGTGTCAAAATGGGAGAAAACATTCGCCTAAGAACCACACTAACCAATACTACTGATAAAGGTCAGGCAATGACAATGGCAATGATTGGTATACCAGCAGGATTGTCGGTACAAGCTTGGCAACTACAAGAATTACAGGAGAAAAAAGTATTCGATTATTATGAGCTGTTTGAAGGTTATGTGGTTCTCCACTATGAACAAATGACTCCTAACCAAATCAAAACGATACATTTGGATCTCAAAGCAGATATTCCAGGCAATTATGAGGCTCCTGCTTCTTCTGCTTTCTTATACTACACGAATGAACATAAAGTTTGGGCACAACCCGAAAGCTTAGTGATTCAGTAAGTTTTTTTATAGCTAGAAGTATTTGAAAACAACTTCGATTTTAAAAGCCATTTCTCTTAGGAGAAATGGCTTTTCTTATACACCTTCACAAAATTTGATTCAACTGCCATGTCACAAAATTTGAAAATTTTTTAAAAAATTACTTTTCTATTAAGCCGAAAAAGTTTTTCTTGGTATATTCATGCTAACCAAACCATGTCACAAATTACTTTTAAAAAGTAAAAAGACTTTTTTTAATAGCACACAATATCACCATTATGGCTCGCGAATATGAAGATTATTTAATGCCACCTACTGAATTTGGTGCCCAATCAATAAACAGATTAGATGACCGAGAGATGAATGAACTACAAGACATTCGGTCTATTAATTATGATGAAGTTGGTCAAATGGCCTCTGGACAGTTTGGTGGCATGGCTCCTACCTCAGCAGAGCAACAGATGGGCGAGCAAGAATCCGTCAATTCTACGGGTATTCCTGATAATCTAAAGGCAGCTATTGAGTATATGTCTGGTTACTCCTTGGATCATTTAAGAGTACATTACAATTCTGAAAAACCAGAAATGCTAGGCATGAGCACTTATACAGAAAATGAGCATTTGTATATAGCAACAGGTGCAGAGGACTTTTTAGCACGGGAATTATGGCGTGTCACAGAACAACTCAGTGCCGATGCAGAAGTAATCCAAAAAGATAAAGAAAAAGCGGAAAAAGATAAAGAGGAAATAGAAAAAACAGATAGCACTTACTTTGAGGTAGAAGATGCCGCCGTACAGGGTGAACTCGCTAAAAAATTGGCCGAACAAGACATCATTGAAAAAGTTAAACAAGAAATACAAACTGGCCAAGATTTACAGAGCACAGAAGCACTAAAGGAGGCTCAAAAACAAGCTATCCAAGCATACATGAGTCAAACTCCTCAAAGTCCTATAACAACACCAACCTCTCCAGATGCTGCAACAACACCAGCATCTCCAGAAACGGTCACAACACAAACGGTCACAGAACAACCACTTCAAAAAAACGCAGCAACACAAACACCTACAGAAACGGTCACAGAACAACCACTTCAAGAAACGGTCGCAGAACAAACCCCTCAAGACGAAACAACAAGTGAAGAGGCATTGACAAAAACACTCAGTACAGATAAACTCAATGTCGTCGGTGAAATAGCCGCTGAAAGCCTAGAGCGTGGAGAGGCAGAAAGGCTACTTGTACAAGAACAAGTGGGCGGCACTTTTTGGGAACAAGCGGATTTTGAAATGCCTGTAGGAGACGCTCAAACCTCTGCAGATCCACTCACCTTTCAACTTATTCATTCCTTACAAGATATTGCCAACTTATCAAAAGGGGTTGCCAGATCCAAATCGGGGCACAAAGGTGCTGCTGAATTGGTAAAGTTGGTATGGGAACCAATCTTTGAATTGATTCCTATAGCTGAAAAACAATGGGATGCACTCAATGGAATTGCTTATCCAGGAGAACTCAATGACGAAGACTTAGAAATCAGAGATGACTTCTTACAAAACCATATGGATCAATTAGATGAATTGAAAGATGCGTACACATTTATACAAGCCAATGAAAAGAAACCAATAAAAGAACTAGATAAATTGGTCTATAATAGACATATAATTGCTATCAATAGGTTTATTGATGATTTGAATGAAAATACCGTAACCATAGCTGCAGCAACCAGACTACGTTCCAAGTACATGCATAAAGCAGCCGAAGATAGAGCTGGCGAAATTGGGGTTTGGAAAATTGGACAAGAACATGTAGATAATATTCTTGCTGTACTAGAAAAAGATGGAGAGGAACCAAGTTACAACTTACTAACCAAAGAGGAATTTGATACGTTGATGGAGCAATCGAATAGTACTACCGATCCACTAGCTACGGATAACAGTGATAGTAGTACTACAGATAGTATCGACCCCTTGGTTGCTGATAATAGTGATAAAACGACTACGGATACTACTGATTCATTGCTTACAGATAATACAACTATGGATCAAAACACTACTGTAGATCAGACTATTACTAATAATGACATGAATAGTGCTCCTCCAACTACTACATTTTAGTCTACCCTATTACAAGAAAAATTACGCTGCTAGTTCTTATACCAATAACCTAGGTACGAGACAGGCTTCTTACGGTAATAATTATTATTTTTATTTAAAAACATTGTTTAAAACAACCTTTACAAAAACCACTTAAAAAAGGGCAAGTAATCTGATTAGTTAATTGTTTTTTTGCTATTTTTAAGTAGGCGGTCAAAATAAATGTTAACTAAAAAAATGGAATATTTTCATTCAGGTCAAGGCGAAAAACGGAGTCTTAGCGGGCTAAGGCGAGTATTTTCAACGATGAGCTGGAGGAAAATAGCCGTTTTTTGGTAGTAG
>JBGCDW010000055.1:0-11034 GCA_045105775.1 Aureispira sp. | reverse complement strand
AGATTAGGTTATGATGAACTAAAGAATACGGTTCATACGCTTAAAAAACTAATCCAAAATATGGAGCGATGGATAAGACCTGCACCGAAAGATATTCTGCGAACCACTTATCAATTTCTTTAAAGTGTATAGTAGCTTAGTTGGTTATAGTAAGTAGACGGTCAAAATAAATGTTAACTAAAAAAATGGAATACTCGCGAAGCGATCTGCGCTGGCTTGTACCTAAAAGGTACAACCCCGAAGGGCTCACGTAAGTAAATGATCTAGCATTTATTCAGATCAAGGCACTCGTGAAACGATCTGACTTATTTGATACAGTGTATCGAATAATCAGGTAACGGAGTCTTAGCGGGCTAAGACGAACTCGCGAAGCGATCTGACCTATTTGATACAGTGTATCGAATAGTCAGGCTCAACGATGAACCGAGCCATAGGCGAGCTCATAAGCAACGCGCACTAGCTGGAAAAAAATAACCGTTTTTTGTTGGTAGTAATTTTAGTGCATTTCATTTATGAACTCACTTCGTTCGGTTGAACGGCTACTTAAGTAATAGCTTTAACAAACAATAGCCCTATCTTCAAAAGAAGATACTTTATCATCTAAAAACTAGTTCAAATTACAAAAAAAATCAAAATTTTCTTATAAAGAATGAAGTTTTGATTTTGAAGTTGTTTAATAAAATAACGATTATCCTAAGATACAAGGTCGCCTTGACAGCTCCTCCATTCAACACAATGCCACTCTAAAGCCTACATTCCCCACGTCACCCCTACAGAAGCATAATGCACAAAGGTAAAAACAATACTCTCTGGATTGGTTCCTCCACCCTCTAGCAAACGATACCCCCCTTTGATGGCCAAATTATCATTGACATAATACGCCGCTCCTACAAAGAAATCTTCGGCACGTCCTTGTGGCACCGCCAACCCATCTCCTTCTACAATAATGCCCAGTTTTTCGATAGGTCGCCAATTGAGATACACATTAATAATAGGCACAAATCCTAAATTGGTATTGATAGAACTTTCCAAATCATTTTGCAAGCGCACACTAGCTTGACGTATTTTGGCAGTAGCTCCCAAAGCAAAAGTAATTTTTTCCTTTTCTACAATATGAAAACGATAAGTCAGACGATATGAATTGAACACATAACGCACTTCTAGCGGCAAATTAGCACTAAAATCTACGCCTTGATATTGAATATTTTCGCTGTAACCCTCTGTTCTAGAAAAAATAGTTAATGGTGCGACCAAACCAATAATCGTATGACGCTTGGCAATAGTATAACCTGCTCTCAAACGTACAAAAGGAGTAGGTTGCACACTAAATTGATCGCCAAAGGCATTAAACTCTGTGCCCGATTCTGTCGATATTTTTATACGATTGTATGGCCCTCCAAAGGCAGCTCCCGATTCAACATCAGCTATAAATTGTGCTTGAGCTGTTGAACTCCAAAAAATAGATAGTAGTAATACAAATAAACCCACTAAAGCAGTGCAAACGTAAGGTTGTTTCATGATTAGATTAAATTGGTTAAAGAAAACAAATAAACACTATTGGCCTTCAAGTAGCCCTTGACAGGAGCTTCCTGTAGTGAATAATGGTTCTGAAACAACTAAAAAAGTAGAAGGTTGACACCGCTGGATAATAAACCTCAAAAATATTTTTACATCAAAATGAATGCAACAAGTTAACTTTATATGTATTGTTCGGTTATATTATTATTTGCAAACATTCGAGGCTAATGCAAGTGACATCTTCCAGAAGAATTGCGCGTCACAATTCCACAGCGCTGTCCTGCATGATTGATTACAGGACATGGAACAGAGGAGTCATTTCTTTGATTATTATTAATAGGCTGGCTTAGAAGAGCATCGACCCTAGCGTCAATCTGATTGTATTTATGAATTAATGCCAAGGGGTAATTTCCAAAATTGGTAAGATATTCGTCCAACTTGTAAACGTATCCCATTTTTTCATTTGCATATATTTTATAATAGTTATACTTATCTTTTCCAAAAACTTTAATAACTTGTTGACTAGTCAAAGTATCTATAATAGTGCCTGACGTTGGATAAGACTGTTGGTAAATAGGCAAGGAATGAACAGATGTTAATTGAATTTCCAAACTATATCCTTCTTCCTTTACATAATCAACCAACTTTTCCTCTGCTCTATAAAGCTTGCGTCTTGCAAGTGGTTTGGGATGGTCTGTATAAGACTGCTGGTATTGTTGTTGGGTTTGCAATAAACGTTCAAATTCAGTCTGTGCCAGCAGCATAGTCACCACTCCCATTCCTATAATAATTAAAATGCTACATATAAATTTTACAATCATTTTTTTCACTTTTAAATTCCGTCTATTTTAAAATTTAGAACACATAAAACACTTCTTACTCTACTGATACACTTTCACAACACCATCTAGCCTCAAATCATTTTTTATCCTTTTAATTCTCAATTTTCTTTATGGGTTATTATGTAAAATACGGCCATCAATTTATCAAACGCACCAGAAACAGGCGTATCAACACCATTGATGCCATCCTAGGCACTAAAAAACAGGCTAAAATTTATGGTTCTGAACGAGATGCAAAAAAAGCCATTACAACGTATAAATTTGCCTACAAAGAGCTAGACGGAAATTGTCAAATAGTACCAGCTAAAATTATAGGCCGTTCTACCAAAAAAACTTCTGCCAACACAAAAGATAAAGAATCTCTGTAAGGTCTGACCAGCCATCAATACAAGACGCGAACATCTTATTATAAATATCCGATTATAAATTTGTATTTGATTCATCCCACTGTAAAAAATGCCTCTAGTAGAAGCTGTTCTAAGCAGTATAAACTATCAGAAAATTTGTACCTTAGCGTCTTGTATCATTGATTTGTAATAAGAAGTTACAAAAAAAATTCTTATTTTACTGATAATCAACATTGTAACTTTAACAAATCAACAATTTAATTTTGATAACTAAGTAGGTGGACAAAATAAATGTTAACTAAAAAAAAGGAATATTTTTATTCAGATCAAGGCGAAAAACGGAGTCTTAGCGGGCTAAGACGAGTATTTTTAACGATGAGCTGGAGGAAAATAACCGTTTTTTGTTTGGAGTAATTTTGACCGACTACTTATAGACAACGAAAGATGAAGATTTCTCTCGATTGGTTGCAACAATATGTCAACGTAACAGCTTCAAAAGAAACTGTAAGCGACATTCTTACCAATATTGGTTTGGAAGTAGAAGGGGAAGAGACCTACGAAACTATTACAGGTAGCCTAGCCGGTTTTGTAATTGGCCATGTCAAAACAAGGGAAGACCACCCCAATTCTGATAAATTATCCTTGACCACAGTTGATGTGGGAGGCCCCGAATTATTGCCTATTGTATGTGGTGCCTCCAATGTAGATGCTGGCCAAAAAGTAGTCGTAGCTACTATTGGAACCATGCTCTACCCTGAAGATGGCGAACCCTTCAAAATCAAAAAAAGCAAGATTAGAGGCGAAGTCTCTATGGGAATGATTTGTGCCGAGGATGAACTAGGGCTTGGCAAAGGCCATGATGGGATTATGGTGTTGGATGCAGATGCCCCTGTTGGACAGGCGGCTGTTCAATATTTTGCCGACCAAGTAATTAGTGATACTGTTTTTGATATTGGTCTCACCCCCAACCGTTCTGACGCAACAGGACACTTGGGCGTAGCGTTTGATTTATCAGCAGCCTTGCGCGCCAATTACGAAAACCAAGGGGATTTTAAACGTCCTGAGGTGGCTTCTTTGGAGAATAACACCAATAGCTTATCCATTGATGTAACGGTAGAACAAACAGAACAGTGTAAACGCTATGCAGGTATTTGCCTAGACCATATAACGGTTAAAGAATCACCTGAGTGGTTGCAACACCGATTGAAGAGTATTGGCCTTACCCCCAAAAACAATGTAGTAGACATTACCAATTTTGTTTTGCACGAATTGGGACAGCCTTTGCACGCTTTTGATTATGATAAAATTGATGGGCAAGGAATAGTGGTTAAGAATTTACCACAAGATACGGTATTCACAACCTTGGATGAGGAAGAACGAAAATTGAGTGCTGAAGATTTAATGATTTGTGATGCCCAAGGCAATGGCTTGTGTATAGCTGGTGTATTTGGAGGCATTCATTCAGGGGTAACCGATGGAACCACGCGTATTTTTCTAGAATCTGCTTACTTTGATCCTATTGCTGTTCGCCGTACCAGTATGCGCCATCTATTGCGTACAGATGCCGCCACACGTTTTGAAAAAGGCGTAGATCCCAATGGGGCTGTATTTGCCCTTCAACGCGCTATTTTACTATTGCAAGAATATGCAGGTGCGACTGTCGCCTCAACATTGATTGACTGGTATCCTTCGCCTATTGAACGCAATCAAGTAAGTGTTCGTTTTGATAAAGTAACCCAACTCATAGGGGCTGATATTCCCAAAGAAGACATCAAAGCTATTTTGGGCTATCTGGATATGACAATTGTAGAAGAATCTGAAGAAGCATTTACAGTAGCTGTGCCTACAGACAAGGTAGATGTGACTAGAGATGCAGATGTTATAGAGGAGATTTTGAGAATTTATGGTTATAACAAAGTGGAAACACCCAACACGGTAAATTCTGTGTTGTCATTTGCCCCAACCCCCAACCCTTTCAAGGTTAAAAATCTACTAGCAGAATTGCTCACTAGTGTAGGTTTTAATGAAATGATGGCTACGTCGATGACACGTTCTCAGTATTATCAAAAACACTGGCCACAAGAAGAAGAAAGCTTGGTATTTGTCAACAATACTTCCAACCAGCACTTAGATCTCATGCGTCCGAGCATGTTGTTTAGTGGCTTAGAAACCATTGTACACAACCAAAACCGCCAACAACAAGATTTAAAACTCTACGAATTTGGCAAAACCTACAAAAAATTGCGCCTCGGCAAAGAGGAAAAACGCGATTATGTAGAGCAACAACATCTATCCTTGTTTATGACAGGCAAACGCCTAGCCGAAAATTGGCACCAAGCACAACAAGGCACTAGTTTCTACAGCCTAAAAGCAGCTGTTGAGCAGGTGCTCCAACGCATTGGAATCAATTCTTCCAAATTACAAACGACTCCTCTAGAGGAAGCCCCTTTTACTTATGGCTTGCGCTATCATAGAGGCAAACAAACAGTGGTTCGATTTGGTAGAGTAGATGGTCACATTGCACAAGGCATGGGAGGTAAACAAGAAGTTTTTTATGCCGATTTTGATGTCGATGTCTTGTTATTAATACTCAAAAAACACAAAGTCCAATATCAGGCCGTTTCCAAATATCCTGCCGTACGTCGTGACTTGGCTTTGGTGGTAGATAAAGGAGTAAGTTACCAAGACATGTTGGGCATCGCTATCAAAGCAGGTGGTAAACAATTGCGGTCTACCAATTTGTTTGATGTGTATGAGAATGAGGAACAAGTAGGAAAAAACAAAAAATCTTGCTCTATTAGTTTTATTTTTCAAGATGACAACAAAACCATGAAGGATAAGGATATTGATAAAATCATGTCCAAACTGATTGGTACTTATGAAAACAAGCTACAAGCATTGATTCGCAAATAAACATGGGTCTAGGTGCAACATTGAATAGTACGTACTATTCAATGTTGCACCCAGGCCAAATTGTTAGGAAAACACTAACTCTATTTATAATTTTTTAGAATTGGTAAAAATGAGTACCTTAGAGGATAAATTAGAGGCGATTGAAATAAAAGTGATGAAGCTAGTAGAACAAAATCTCCAATTTAAAGAAATTTGTGAGGATTTGTTGAGTGCAAGACGACAACTAGAAAAAGAGAATGCAGCACTCAAGGAACAATTGGCACAACAAAAAGACCACAGCCAAACATTGGTAAAACACAGCCAACAACTAGCCCAAACTTATACAGCAGATAAAGAAGAGACAAAACAACAGATTGATCAATATATACAAGCAATAGATAATAGTATAAAATGGCTTCAAGCCTTGTAAGAATAGAATGCTATGAACGAAGATACTTTCCAAAACATTTCCGTTGTATTAGCTGGTCGCACTTATCCAGTGTTGGTCAAGCCTGACGAATTAGGCCGTATTCAAACTATTAATCAACGCTTAACACAAGAATTAGCTGACTTGCAAAGTCGATACAGCAATCAGCTGAACACCCAAGATTTATTAGCAATGCTTTTATTAACCTATGCCAACAAGCTTGCAGAAGCACAGGAAAAAACAGACTTAACTCCTGTCAATGCACGCGTAGAAGCCATTGAACAATTATTAGAACAGGTTTTTGATCAATAAACTGTTTTCTCTCCTTTTCCTTGTCGTAATAAACTTCTTATAGGAGTTTTAGGCACTTTCTCTGTGTTTTTTCATTCCTCTCTATTCTACCAGCATTGGTTAGAATAGATGCTCTATATCTACTCTAATTGTTAAGAAACTAATTTGGGGTGATGCTACCCTGTTATGCATATATAAATTTAATACATCATGAGTATACCTGTAGCCATATTAGTTGGTGCGATCATAGGTCTTCTATTTGGGTTTTTATTGGGCCGTTTTTTATTAGAAAAGATCAACAAAAAATACCAATTAGAGCTTGACCAAAAAGCAGATGACATTATTAAAACGGCTCGTAATAATGCCGATGCTAAACTTTCTGAAGCAGAAAACAAGGCCAGTAAAATGGTTGATGATGCCAAGAAAGAAGCAGACAAAATCAAAAGCAACAAAATTTCTGAAGCCAAAAAACATTTCAATAATAAGAGAAAAGAATTTGATAAAAGCTGTCAAAACCGTGAGTCAAAACTCAAAAGTAATGAAGACAAAGCACTAGAACGCGATAAAATATCGTTGACACGCGAGCGCGAGATTCTCAAAAAAGAAAATGCAGTAGAAAAAATTCGCGAAAACCTCAACCAGCAGTTAGCATTGGTAGAAGTAAAACTAGAAACACTCGACAATAAAGAAAATGAGTACTTGGCTCAACTAGAAAAAATTGCCAAACTAAGCGCGCAAGAGGCCAAAGAGGAGTTGATCAAAACGGTACAAGACAAAGCCGATACAGAAGCAATGGCCTATGTCAAAGAACGCATTGAAGATGCAAAACTCAATGCGAATAAAGAAGCCAAAAAGATTGTCATCCAGTCTATACAACGTATGGCTGCCGAGCATACTATTGAAAATACCGTGTCTGTTTTCCGTCTGGAGTCAGATGACCTCAAAGGACAAATCATTGGTCGTGAAGGCCGTAATATCCGTGCCCTAGAATCAGCAACAGGCGTAGAAATTATTGTAGATGATACCCCCGAAGCCGTTATTATTTCAAGCTTTGACCCTATTCGCCGCGAAGTGTGCCGCTTATCGCTTCAACGCCTAGTAGCAGATGGCCGTATTCACCCTGCACGTATTGAGGAGATTGTAGCCAAGACCAAAAAACAAATCGAAGAGCAAATCATGGAAATTGGTCAACGTACAGTAATTGACCTCAACATTCACGGCTTACAAACACCACTGATTCGTATGGTAGGCCGTATGCGTTTCCGCTCCTCTTATGGGCAAAACTTGCTCAAACACTCTATCGAAACTGCCAAATTATGTGCAATCATGTCCGCAGAGTTGGGCTTGAGCTCACGGGAGGTCAAACTAGCCAAGCGCGCAGGTCTTTTGCACGATATAGGAAAAGTTGGAGAAGAAGAAACAGAATTGTCACATGCCTTGTTGGGTATGAAACTGTGCGAACGCCACGGTGAAAAAGCAGCCGTTTGTAATGCGGTTGGTGCCCACCACGACGAACGCGAAATGAAATATATCATTTCTCCTATTGTACAGGTTTGTGATGCTATTTCGGGCGCGCGCCCTGGTGCTCGTCGCGAAATACTAGAAAGCTATATTGAGCGTATCAAAGAGCTGGAGCAAGTGGCCTTGGCACATGATGGTGTACAAAAAGTTTATGCCATGCAAGCAGGACGCGAGTTGCGCGTTATTGTAGAATCTGAAAAGGTTTCTGATAAAAAAGCAGAAGATCTATCCTTCAAGATTTCTCAACAAATTCAAAATGAAATGCAATATCCTGGACAAATTAAGGTGACGGTTATTCGCGAAAAACGCGCGGTAGCTTTTGCTCGTTAATGGTGTTCTGATACCCTTTGTAAAAGCATCCTGACCAATGTTAGGATGCTTTTTTTATTCACATCTACACGTCCCTAACTATGTTTTTTTTAATTCTTTGTTGTGTCCTTTTGTGCGCTTGCACTGCTCCTATTGATGATGATTTGAACAACAATACCACACCATCGATTGCTCAAAAACCTGATAGTAGCCAGACTTTGCCCTTGCAAGAGCTCCCCTTATTTGACGATGCAGCAGGCAAGTTTTCTATTTATTTTCCTACCCCCCCAAAAAAATCTAAACAAAGCCGTGAGGTCGATATTGGAGCATTAACCATGACCCAGTGGGTAGCCCAAGATAATGCTGGACAATATTATGTGGTCAGTTATGCCGATTATCCCAAGGCCGTATTGCGTTTAGGATCCGATAAACAATTGCTAAAAGGCATCAAAGAGCGTTTGCTATCTACACTTCATGCCCAAACTACCCAAGAGGAAACCTTATCCTTGAAGGAAGGACATCAAGGCATTGCGTTTAAAGCCGTGGCAAAACGCCAACACTGGCACTTGGATTATCATCTTTACTTGGTCAATCAACGTCTTTACCAATTGGGCATACACTCTGCTATTGGGCCTATCCAACCACAAGATTCCTTGGACTTTTTTGGGAATTTTAAATTGATGGAATAATTTTACACATATATATACAAACACACACCAGTCAATCAATAACAAAATAGGCTGATTTGAATAACACCTTTTACATAAAGAGAATGACTTAAGTAACCTTTCCATCGCTCCGCCAGCATTCCCCTAAGATTGGCTAAATTATTTCCCCATTTTTAAAGCAGCACAACTCCATGTGTTATCCTATATTTGTAAGGTCATCAATAATAAATAGATAAACTACCCGAGCCTACGGCAAGCTTCATAAGCACTCACAAAGCGATCTAATCTATTAGATACAGTAGTGTATCAAATAATCAGCTTCCGCACTAGCTCGTATAAAAAACTTCAAACCACATCATTGTCAACTATCGTTCAGTTGTTGCAACTCTGTGGTATGGGTAACGAATCTTTTTTTATTCATTGTATGCGTATTGGTCTATAACAACAATAATATCTAGAAATATTTATAGGCGTTCGTATTAATGTGTGGTAGTAGTGGTGCAGCTCTATGTACCACTACATACACACTACCAAAATAGTTTTTTTTACCCCTGCATCCAATATTCATCCAACCACTCCATTTATTTATTACTCCAATGAACATAAAATTATCCAAAGCCGACAAAATACCACTACTCCGCCCCAAGGACACGTATAGTATCATGCAAAAAATACTATTGCAAGCGGACAAAATAAAGCAAAACAAAGAACATTTCTGGGTCTTGGGCTTGGCCAACAATAATAAATTGCTATTTGTAGAATTAGTAAGCTTAGGCTCTGTGAATAAAACCATTGTAGAACCAATGGAAGTATACAGCCTAGCTATACACCGAAGAGCCGTAAAAATCGTGCTGTGTCACAACCACCCAAGCGGCACACTCAAACCCTCAGAAGAAGACTACGATATTACGGATCGACTTATTCAGGTGGGGCTGATTGTGAATTTGCCAGTGGTCGATCATCTCATTATTTCTGATACCAGTTATTTATCGTTTGAAGAGATCGGGTTGATGGAATTCCTAAAAAAAAGTATTCAATACGTACCCAGTTATGCTTTGGCACAACGAATTCAGACCCTGATCGCTGAATCTGTAGAAAAACAAATCGAAAGAATAAAAAAGGAGGCGCAACAAAACATATTCCGCACCGCTATCCAACTCAAAAAACGGGGCATGAACGCCAAGGAAATAGCTGAATGTACCAACTTGACTATAAAGGAAGTAAGGAATCTAAAGTAAGCCCTATCTATTAAAAAACAGAAGCTGTTAATCATCATTGAGATCATTAACAGCTCTACCTTAAAACAGCCTTTTTATCAAAAAATACTTCCTGTTCTTTTAAGAATAAAAATAATGTTTTTTGTTTGGGATTGATTACAACCATAGTCGGAATGTTTTATGGCTAATGAATTAAAGGTAGCTTTGTGGAGTTGGTAGCGACCAACAAAGGAATTTATATCGAAGCGTTAAAACCTCCATTTTCATCCATCCAAATCAGTACCTTTTCGCCCGCTTTAATGTGCTTGTATACACACTTAGCAAAAGCAATGCCTCCCAAACCTTTGCAAACCTTTTTGCCATTGATGGTAGTTGGGTCCATCCACAAAGGAGCCAAACCTTCGAATACATACGCCGTCCCCTGCTCCACCACTACTATATCATTTGGACTTAGGGTATTGACTACTGTTTCAAGATCCTGCTCGCTTGTAATAGGATACGTAAAATCAGCATTATTGGCATATTCACTAGATGCTGATTTTTGGCTTGATACGGTTGTAGATGTTTCTGTAGCTTCCAATACCTCTTGCTCCTCACAAGCATACAAGGCCAAGAAAACAAAAACAATTAAAAATAAATTTTTCATAAGTTTAAATTAATTTATAACCAATATTGGCTAGACAAAAATAAGTTTTTTTTTAAAAAAAGACCAAAAAAATAATGTTTTTTTTACAAATATTAAAGATATTCCTGCTATTTAAGTATTAATTTAAGCTCTCCCCCAAACGATCAAATGCCGATGTTTTGATGCTCCACTAAAGCGCAAACTCCTCCATAAAAACAAGCAAGACCTCCAAAAAGACTCCAAACACCCCCAAATTACCCAATATTGGGTAATCCATATCTAAAATAAATACTATATATTTGTGTATTCCATAACAACTAACAGATAAAAATAGAAATCCACTACAAAAATTGAGGTATATTTAGAATTCATGGATG
>JBGCDW010000054.1:0-61279 GCA_045105775.1 Aureispira sp. | reverse complement strand
GTTAACTAAAAAAATGGAATATTTTCATTCAGGTCAAGGCGAAAAACGGAGTCTTAGCGGGCTAAGGCGAGTATTTTCAACGATGAGCTGGAGGAAAATAGCCGTTTTTTGGTAGTAGTAATTTTGAACGGCTACTTAATACAAAAAAACAATAATATTGCTATCAAAACTACTGATAAACCAATTTATCTCATCTAGGGGCGCACAACCACTTCACGCTCCTCCAAAAACAACCAAATCGATAGAGCAAAACTAGAAGTACCAAAAAGCCAAGCATTACCCCACCAACTCCACTTTAACAAAAGCATTTATCCGATTCCAAACCCGATCATCAATATACTGCATCAAACGCAGGGTAGCACCACTAGGTGCCTGCCATGTATAGCATCTAAATTGGTGATGAGCTTGGTCAAATAAGCCATCACCATTGCTGTATTGGACAGGAGCGGCAAGCAGCTTGGAGTTACAATAATCAATGAATTGCATACAAACTTGATGGGGGATGATCGTGTATAGTTGCGTGTTGTTTTGTTGGAGCGCTTGGTCGAGTAGGCCATCATTGCCGTGTAGCGCATCAGAGTAAATATTCAGGATGGATTCAAAAATGAGGGTAATGCGGTTGATTTGTTGGCTGTTGGCATCATAGCCATAGTAGAGCATAATATCCTCGGCTTCGCCCAATTCTTGGCTATATCTATAGTGTGGATTGTGGCCTTCTTTTTTGGAGAAATTAGAATCTTGCTCTAATAGATCGGTAGAATCGCCCAATGCTGGCACTGTAAAAAATACCTTTAGAATAAATTGATAAATTTCTTCAATCGTATCTGCATAATAGTTGGTTAACCATTGTTGCAAATCCTCTAGGGAAAAAAGATGTGCTAGAAAGAAGTCTAATAGTTTTGGGCTTGCGTCTGCTTGCTCAAAATTAAAGGATACAAGTTCTACATAAGTATCTTCTCCTAGAATGTTTTCTAAGTCGGTATGCTGGTAGATGATTTGTTCGATTGCTGCAAGGGAGTGTTTATTAATAGCAAAGAGGAAGAAGTCGTTTAAGTTATTATTAGACATAATTTTTTGAATAGAATCGTTGTAAGAAGTAGAGTTTTGTTGTAACGGCTTATATTGCTATACGTTCCTACACAAACAACAAAGCCAACTTAATCGTCGTATAATCCACCTGCCCATTCAGCGCATCGTGCAACAACTTAGACGAAATACTCCCATCGCTGCGCAAGATAGAAGGATCCTTTTGCAAGAGTTGTTCTTTGGCCGTTTGGATTTGCTGGAGCAATTGCGAATCGGGGCGATAGGCCGACAAATCGAGCTGAGGGAACAGGCTGTGCAACTTGGCCAAGTGGTTCATAATAGTGCCCGTAGTGAGGCCGCGCGTTTGGGCAATCTCGTCCAGCGATTTGCCCGCCTCAATGAACTCTTTGGTAAGAAGGTGTGTGGGCTGTTTTTTCTTTTTTTTGCGATCTTTGAGCTGTTTATTATACCGCTCAATCGCCTCAGGATCGGTAATGCCGCCACAGTGGCGCAAGAAAACCAAGGCGCGTTTTTCTAGGGTTTTTAGATGTTCGTCTGTTATTTTGGCTACAATCTCTTGGGAAAGCTCCTGAAACCGTTGATCGGCCTTTAGAGCCAAGGAATCCACTTGCAAGGCGATAGTATTGAAGCCCACCAACTGCAAGCCTTCTAGGCTTTTGAGGCGAGAAAGGGCCACATAGCCTTGCCCTTTTTCAAAACAACGGCTTAGGTCGGCCTTGGCGCGCTCTAGGGTCATGCCTTGGCTTTTGTGTACCGTGATGGCCCAAGCTAGGCGCAAGGGCAATTGTTGGTACGAAGCCAATACGCGCCCCGTGTCGTCCTCTACCGTCCAATCTACAGGCTCTACCACCAATTGACTGCCATCTTGAAGTTGGACAATGGGCAGCCCTTTGTCATCAAAATCTAACACCTCGCCCAATGTACCGTTCATATAATGTTGCTCGGGATTGTTCTTGACAAAGATGACTTTAGCCCTTTTTTTGAGGTATAACAATTCATCGGCCTGTACGGCTCTTTTGAGCATTTCGGCTAGGCGTTTGCTGCCCTTGACGGTGGCCTCAAAGGTAAAGGTTTTGCCCTCTAAGGCCCGCAAGTGGGCGTTGTTGGTACGATTGACATCGTGGTTGTGGCTGTAGAGGGCAGGAGGGATTTCCTCGGTGGGAAATTGGTTGTGTTGGGCTTGTTGGAGCAAGGCCAAATTGCTAGGGGAGACTTGCCCCTGTCGAATGTCATTGAGAATGTGCTGTAAGGCACCGAGTTCTTGGCGATGTTGCTCGGTGAGGTAACATATATTGAGATTGGCATTGAGCCAACAGGGAGCCATAAAGGCAAATTTGTCGCGCTTGGCTTCCCCTGGGAAACCCACGGGCGGCAATTGGAAAAAATCGCCCGAAAAAACCACTTGGATGCCTCCAAAGGCATATTGGTTGTTCTTAAAATACTGCAATACTTGATCTACGAGCATCAATTGCTGTTGGTGCAGCATGGATATTTCATCAATAATCAAGACTTTGACACTTTCGATTTGCTCGCGCAAGTATTTTTTGGCTTTCATGGCGGCCAGTTCCTCGGTAGATAGTTGTTGGCGCAAGCCGATACCCGACCAAGCATGAATGGTCATGCCCTTGAGGTGGGTAGCGGCAATGCCTGTAGAGGCGGTGACGGCTAGGGCAACTTTGCGTCGTTTGAGGTATTGGATGTATTGTTGCAAAACATAGGTCTTGCCCGAACCTGCGGAGCCTGTCAAAAAAACGTTTCTTCCTGCTTTGAGTAATGTTAAGGCGGTCGATTGTTGCATAAATTGGTGTAAATATAAGAAGGTCCAAAAATGAATTGAACATACTTACGGTACTGGATTCGATTTTGTTTCACCACAAATATGGGTTCTCTATCACTGCTCCGCTTTTTGTTCTTTGCTTAAGGGCTGAATAAGAACACAATAACAATGGGCAATTTTGTCGTGTGCCGCTTGCTTTTTTTCTTCTAAGAATATGGAAGAAACCGAGAACATATACATGAAATACGTGAGAATTACACCCACTCCACTACCAGAATTGCTTTCAAATTCTTGCGCTGTTTGCAAGTCCACCACTTTCTCAAAATTAGGCGAATGAAACAGCATATACATAGACAAAAGGGAACTCAAACTAACGGCAAAATAAGGCGCGAAACGCAAAAAGGCTTGATTGAGTGTAATGCCTTTGCCGACTTCGTTTACAACGCGTATTTTCATAACCAATTTGCCAACAGAGCCTCCAAATTTCCAGTCCATGAGTGGTTTGTATACACACCATATTAATACAATAAAGGTTGCAATCGCAAAACTTTTGGTGTAGAATAAATTGTGCTGTGACCAAAGATTAATTGGCAGAAAAACAAAGCAGTCAATTAAGAATGCATAAAAACGCTGGGGAAAACTAGCGTACCCAATTACCTGTAAAGATGCAGCTGTTTTTTGATCCATAAAAAGTAAGCATTTAAATTCAGAAAGCTCCTTTGTACCAAGCTGGCTTCCTTGCTATTATTATCATTATTACAACAACAAGGAAGCTGGAGCCTTAGTTTTTATTTTTCTTCTTCTTTTTGTCTCTAGGACAAGTTTTGTAACGGCGGTTGCTGTTGTAGAAACTAACAATTGGAATATCGACTGCCAAGAACGCTCCCCAACGCCAGCCACTGGCCTCTACAATGTTGAGGCTATTATCGGTGACACTGCGTAAGTTAGGGCCCAATTGTGCGCCAATACCCAATGCAATAGGATATTTGGGAACAGCATAGACAAGATAGGCACCTGGTGCAAATACATTTTCTATTTTCAAATCGGGCAAATCTCCTGCCGAATTATCTTGAAAACGCAAGGCGGTCAGTGCTCCAATATCTATCAAGGAGGCCAATACCCCCACAGAGCCATAATTATCAAAACCCATATTAAAACTCACTCCAATAGGGGTGGCAATGGCATAATAAGGATTGGTGCCCAAGTTATTGTTGAGGGTTTCTTGTCCAGCAGATACGCCTACAAAGGCATTGAGGGCAATGCTAAATTTGGAATACTTTTTCATAGCAGAGCTACCGGGAGGCAAGGCAAAGGCAGAAATAACACTAGAAACTTCCTCTGGTGTTTTGGCACCTACAGCCGTAGCAATGAAGGTACCGTATTTTAGAAGTGTTTGGCGTTCGCATTTAAAATCATCTTTAGGCAACAGTTTTTCGATGATAAATAGAGAATGCACCAAGGCCGACGTGTATTGTTGTCGTCTGATTTCTAGCGTTACGGTATTCAAATCACCAGCAATACCCAAGTAACGCGTAACAACGCTGTCCATTGCACTAGGCCCTGTTAATTCAATTTTGAAGGTATTGGCATACAAAATAAGATCGCAAATGCCTTGTGTAAAATTGAAGTAGTTCTGATGTTCTGTTTCTATTTCTGCTGCTGTTTTGGGAGTGCTGTTGCGGTTTCTACGGTTGCTGTTGTTTTGGGTTCTCATGGTATTGGCTAGGCGTTCTAATTTGCCAGCTTCATTTAAGAACAGTTTGAAGGTAGCGAACAAGTCGCGAATTTTGTCCGTATTATTAACCAAAACGGATAAATGTTGAGCAAGGGTTTTGTTACCCACCGTAAAAGATTTGCCCTCTTCAAAAAGAAACCCTAAGTAGAATAGCCCAATTACAGGGTCACGAACCATATCAACCATTACGTCAGGGTCCACCCAATAGCCACTGCCATCTTTTTTCTCAATCGATTTAGAAATAAGACCTAGTACTTTTAGATGGTCTTGTACAATCTTGATGTGGCCTGTTTTGTCATCCGTAGAGTCCAACACTTGCAAGTATGATTTTTCTGCTAGATAGGTGATAACATTGGCTGGAGTGGTTTCGTCATAAATCAATTCTGTGATTTTGAAAATATCGCTCATGACGTGGCGCGCCACAGGGTTTTTGATTCGATCCGAAAACTGCACATAATCATCCAAGTTGTACACCAAATTATCCAAATCCTTCAAGAAGGATTCGCGCAGCAATTCCCAAAATGCCTTGAATTGATACACATTATTATCAATCTGCATCAAGACCTCTTTAGATTTTGGGAATAAGTAGCGCATTTCTTCCGATTTTTCCAATGCTTTGCGCAATTCTATAAAGAAAGCAATGTTCAATTCTTGCTTGGTGCGTTCGACCAAGAAATCAGTCAGTCCCAATAGAAAGGTAGAGCCTGGAAGCCCCAAACCTGTGCCTACTGCATCCAAACTTCCGCGCGCACTCGCACGCAATTTGGACAAATCGACGACACCACCTGCGGTCTCTCCCAAGCGTTTGAGCAAATCCTCGGTCAAGAATGGGGCAATGAAAGGATTGTCGTTGTAGGCTTCTAGTATTTGTTTGTGGGTTAATTTTTCAACCTTGTTGACTGAATCGAGTGCTTCGGGTAGATGACTCGCCAAGATGCTGTAAAATTCATTGATACGTTCAGGGGTGGTGCCCTCTTCTAAGGTGCCGTCTTCGGTAAGGAAGGTACGCAATTCAAAGGCACTGTGAATGGCTTGCCCTTGCAAGTTGGAGGGGCTGAGAAGTACAACGATGCTCGCCCAAAGGAGTAAAAATTGTTTGTTCATAGTGTTTATAGTGGTGTTGGTTAATGAAGTGAAGTTGTTTAAATTTATTTGCATGAGCTCACCTATGACTCGGTTCAACACAATTCCATTTTAAAATAACTTCAAGTGTTCATAAAATTATTCTATTAATAAAAAGGCCGCCCAATAATAGGGATTGTCGTAGCGTTTGCTCATTTCTTTTTGTGCGTATTCAAAGGCAGTATGTACGGATGTGCCCGATAGATATTTGGCATAAAATAACTGCATTAATTCAGAGGTTTGGGCATCGGGTACTTTCCAAAGGCTAATGATGAGTTGTTGTGCGCCTGCAATTTTGAAGGCACGACGCAAACCCAAAATCCCCTCGGTATTATCAATATCACCACGCCCTGTTTCACAAGCAGAAAGTACGACTAGTTTGGTGTTGAATAAATCCAAGTTGGAAACCTCTAAGGCGGTTAAAATGCCATCTTCCACCCCATCGATATTTTCCCCTCCTTTCCAAACGCGGTTGATGCCTGTTAGAGCCAATCCTGAACGCAAGAGCGGGTTAGAGGCGGCTGCAATATCGTCTTCTATGCCTTTTTTATTTTTTCTAGCCCCAACTTTTGAGCTATTCTCAGGTGGTGTAGGAAAAAAGTAGCCATGTGTAGCAATATGCAAAATATCGGGCGACTCATTGGCAATATCCGTTAAGTTTTCTTCTGTGGCCACCACACCACTCAATAATTTAACCACCCAATCGCTAGGGAATAATTTGCTAATGGCTAGTACTTCCTCTAGGGTTCCTGGTAGATAATTGAAATCTTCGCCACGAGCAGCGATGTTGAGAACAGGATCTTCTGTAAGGGGAACACTAGCACGCACAGGATTATCAGCAATTAAGTTATTCCATTCGTTTTTGGTCAAATCAAACTTTACCCCACCCACCAATAGGACACTGGAATTGGCACTAGGGCCATTATCAGCTTTGAGCTGTAGCAAATCTCTCAAGGCACCATAATAGTGAATCGACCATTGATCCATTACACGAGGATAGCGAACATCACCTGTTTGTAAGGTGCCAAAGGCAATTCTACTGAGCAAGCCCGTAGGGCAGAGGTGTAGGTATTGAACCTCCTTGATATAGGGCAATAAGGGTTCCCAAACCAATTCGTAAAGGTATTGGCTTTCTGATTTGGAGGTGATATAATTAAAACCAGCTGGGTTAACATCGGCTGCTAGTACATCGGCCAATTCATTGGTAGTAGCTAGGCGTACAAAATGGGGATATGGCTGGCGAGGAATGACAACAGCGGCATAATAAACGGTTTGTTTTAAGCCATTGTCATCTTCTTCTGGAACTAACAAAAATTCAATTGCCACTGCTTTACTAGTGGGACTGCTCATATTGTAGAGCAATCGTTTAACATCTACAAAATCTAAGTTTCGGTTGTTCTTATCATAAGCAGCACGCAGATCCTTGCTAGAGTAGCCAATCGCTTTTTCCAACTCTGTAATACGATTATCCAAGTTGTTTTGCACGGCTAATGGGAGATCGGTAGAAGCCGATAATTCTTTGCGTAGGCTTTGCATTTCTAGGCATTTGTTGCGCAGCGGGATATTCTCTGTCATATTACAAAGACTTTGCAAATTGTTGGTGGTCTCCAAAGAAAGTCCTTTGATAATCAAGTGACTATTAAATGCTTTGAGCAATAAATCGGGATTGTCATATCGAACAGCAAATTCAGTAAAGATGTCAAAACGTTTGAGAATGGGTTTTAAGAACAAAAGTCGCTCTTTTTCAGAGAGTGTGGTGTAGTTTTGTTGTACGCGTTTCAAATCAATAGCCAATGCCTGCAACAAATGGCTACTAGCTAGACTATCTTGGTCTATAAGTTGGTAATAATCGGCAAAAGCCAAGTGGGTTTGCGCTAGGGCTTCTTTGTCGGTGAGCATAGCCAAGGCTTGTGTATAATATAGCTCTGCTTTTTGATCTTCATAATCATAAACGGCCAACCCTGCTAAATTGGCTAGGAGTGTACCCATCTCTTCTAAAGTAATGGGGGAGTTTGGATCATTAACAAAATCTAGTGCCTTATTAAAATACAAACGCGCCTGTGTAAATTCCTCCAATTCAAAATACACTCTTCCTTTGTTTTGTAACAACTTGACATATAAAATAGCAGATTTTTTTTCTTTGTAGCGGTCAAAAATGGGCAAATCCGTTTTGAATTTCTTCATATTCTCTAGTGCCAAGTCAAAGGCATCTAGTGCATCATCATACAATTGTGCTCGGTATAATAAATCACCTATATTATTGATGGCATTAATCACTTTCCAAATACCCTCTTCAAAAGAAGAACTTAATTTGGGGGCTAATGTGTAGAGTTTTTGGTAGTAGCCTTTAGATTTGTAATATCGGCCTGTTTTGCGATAAATACTGGCCAGTCTATCCAAGGTACGCAAATACCAATCATTGGCTTTTGCATTGGTAGCACCCGTCAAATATTCGGGATGTTCCTTTTCAAAATAGCGAGCAATCCGTTCAAAATATTGTTCAGAGGCCACTAGTTGCTCGCTTTCATACAGCCAATTGGCATAGCGTTCTATATATCTTAAGAAATATTGGGCGTATTTTTCTTCGTCTTCTTCTTTGATTTTGATTAATTTCTCAAAAAAAGCACTTACACGCTCTTCGCTCCAAGGCGAAAATTGTGTGAGATTCAACGTAAGTCGGTCCAACAATTCGGTATAGGCATAATCATCTCCTACCTTTTTATAGATTTCTAACACCTCTTGATACCGTTCAAATGATATATTGGCATGTTTAATTCTAGTGGTATCATAAAAATAGGCATCGGCCATAATTTCCAAGAACTTGCCCATTTCTACACTAATAGCACTGTACTGGCGTTGTATGCTATCTCTTGAAAAGGCCAGCAAAGTCTCTAGTTGGGGGATGGTAAGTCTTTTGGGCAAGTTGTAGCGAATAGGATCAATATGAAATTCAGGGTCTAATTTAAATAAGGAATCCAACCAAGTAATGGCTACTTCTATATGCTCTTTGGGGATTTTGGCAACGCCATTTGTCAAGTAAATTTCCCCTCGTTCTGAAGCCAAAATATTTTGATGGTAATGCTCATACATTAATTTAAAATAGGCATCCCAATACTGTGGACTTTGCAAACCATAGATTTGCTGCATGACGTATAAATTGTGTTCTTGAATAAGAATGACACGCCAAGTAGGAATAACAGTAGCCCAGTAATATTGGAGCAGATTTCCATCACCTGTAGGAGGAAGTATACCCTGTTTATTCATCAAATTTAACTGGTCAAAAGCTTGGTGAAACACGTCTTCAGCAGGAGGGTCATCCCCATCATTGGCATACAAATTTCCCAACTTAATCAAGGCTTCCAAATAGGGTTTTCCCTGTCTACCATATTCTGTTTTATACGCTTGAACCAAGTCTTTCTGAATGGCAATTTCACGTTCTTCCTCACTCAGTTCCCAATTGGTTTTTATAGATTTAATAATCGTGTAATAGGGATTATCTGATCCATGCTGTTTTTTGATGGCTCTGAGTGTCCATTTAAACAGTTGAAACTCTTCATAAGTAGGTATATAGTGATCGTAGAGCATTTGCAACAATTCTCTGAAAAGCACAATAAAGTCATCATTATTGGTTTGCTTGTTGCGAATTCGTTCAAAGTAGGCATATTCTAACTCATAGTAACGTGCCATGAGCGGGGTAAAGGTCTGGTACGTTCGCTCATAAGCAGGACTCTCTTTTCCAAGTTTCTGCTCATAAATACCCAAGGCTTGAGTCAAACGAAGGTAAGCCGAATCCATATACAAGTAGTCTTTGGGAAATTGTTCTTCATGAGCGATAACTGCTGCGCCATAACGCCACATCAACTCAGCGAGTTTTAGACTATCGTTAATGGGAGCAGCTAGAGCCATATCTACTGCCGCTTGACTGGTGGCAATATCAATTTTATAAGGATTGATGTGTTTTTTGGCATATTTGAGCAGTTTTTGTTGTTGATTGGCGGGCAGATTTACAAGAAGTTTCATGCCCAAGGTGGTCAATTCATAAGATTCTAAATCATCATTGTCTATAAAAATCTTGGCTCGCCAGAAAAGCTTTTCGACGTACAAAGCAGGGTTTTCGTTTTTAGTGGCTTCGGCTTCTTCTAGTGCCAATTGGCTATCAAATAGCTGATCGAGTGGCTTGGGAAGCTTGGCAATAGATGCTTTGTAAACACTGCTTTCTGCCCCTTCTTCTTGTCGAATTTTGGACAAGGATTCTAAAGCAATGTCTTCCCATTCATATACCAAATCAGGCACTTGCATGTACAGTACACTCAATTCTAGGGCAGCCTTGGCATAATTGATATGTTCTATGCTATACAAAATTTCTGCTTCTTCTAGTGCTTTTTGGGCGTTGAGCACGGCTACGGTGTCCAAGACAGGCTCTTGCTGTGCTTGGGTGATTGTGGCAATAATTAATAAACAAAAGGAGAGAAAAAATACTTTCATGGAATAGAGTGTACGTTGGGGTCAGATAATGATGTCTCCAAAAGTAAGTTTTTTGAGCTAAAAGTACAAGTTAGATTTTTATAAAAACAGTACGTATAACTAATGTAAAGATAATTCACCAGTTGTAGGGGACTGGTATTTATTAGGAAGTAGTTAAAAAGCTGAAAATTTACAGTTGGAATAGGGACAAAAAAAAAGATCTAAAAAGTTTCCCGACTTTTTAGATCTTTTTTTAAAATTTGTTTGGATTTTTTGAAGTTAGACTTAGAAAGCTTCCCGACTTTCTAAGTCTTTAATCACCCCAATTAAAACCCAAATTTATTATCTTTCCATTGAATTTTACTTCCCAATAAAACTCAATTTTTAGTTATTTACTTGTTAAGTTGCTTTACACTATGCCAATAAAGTGCCAAAAATGAAGAATGAATGATGGTTAATGTTTTATGAATTTTTAAAAAAGAACTTTGTTTTCAAAATGAAAACAAAGGGCGGATTTGATTCCGTTTTGAAACATTTTTTCATTATTGTATTGTTGAAATAAGCTTAGAATAGGCGAATAATGGTTGGAGGAAAAACTTCTAAGCAATTTATTGTATTGGTGATATCAAGGCTGGCAAAACTAGATGCTTATGCTTAGTTATACAAAAACGGCAGCACAAAAAACGTGTTTTGTACTGCCGCGCCACCCACATGTTGATGATGTTGATGGTTTTTATTTTGTGATAACCATTAATATATATAATAATTATCTGTGTGTTTATCGGATCAAGGTCACATCCCCTTTGAGAATCTCTGTGGTACCATCAAAGTAACGCACCTTGATGTAGTAAATAAATACGCCTGCATTCAGAGGTTGGCCCAAGAAGGTGCCATCCCAACCATAAGCTGGATAATTGGGTTGTACATTGTTGTGCAAGCAAACCAATTCGCCCCAACGATCAAAGATCATAAATTCTTCAATAGCTTCTACGGATCCAGCACTGTACAGCATAAATACATCATTGGTGCGGTCGCCATTGGGAGAAAAAGCATCAGGTACAAATACCCCTTTATCATTATCCACCTCCACAAAAACATCGGCTGTACTGATACAACCATTATCTCCTGTCACCGTTACCGTATACAAAGTAGAGCGCGAAGGCTGTGCAATAGGCTGGAAACAATTGGTACAACTCAATCCATTGGCTGGTGTCCAAGTAATGACAGGATTGATGGGCGCGTTGATGGGTAAACGAACATACAATTGAACGGTTTCTCCAAATCGAATACTTTGGTCAGCTGTAACATCTAGTAGCACCGAATCAGCTTGTGTAACGGCTGCAGAAGTTGTAAATATACAACCTCCAGCATCATTCACCACAATATTGTATGCACCTGCGCTTAGGTTGGTAAAGCTGCCACTGCTTTGAATAGGCCCGCCGTTCAAGCTGTAGAAGTAGGGGGCTGTTCCTCCAGAAGCGACCACTGTGATCGTACCACTACTATCTCCAAAACATTGCAACCTAGAACCTTTGGCCGTAGCTGACAAACGTGCAGGATCAAGAATGCTTGTATCCAAGGTGGTAGAACAATTTTCTTGATCGGTAATGGTCAAGAAATAGTTGCCCGCTCCAAGATTATTAATCGTAGAAGTACTGCTATCAATAAGCTGCTGCCCTGTGCTCCAAATGAATTGGTAAGGCGACAAACCTCCTTGTACAATGGCCGTAATAGAACCTTCTGTTCCATTATTACAATCAGGTGCAGTGACCTGTGAGAATAAAGCTTGTAAAGGATCATTTTGACCAATTACAACCGTTTCTATTGTAAAGCAACCTATACTATCTGTAACCGTGACGGTATAAATACCTGCTCCTAAATTGTTGATAGCAGAGCTGGTCGCTCCTGTAGACCACAAGTATTGATAGGGGGGTGTTCCGCCTGCAACGGTTACGGCTCCTTCACCATCTGTAGCCCCAAAACAACCTGCATCTAAACCAATAGCAGTGGTGGTCATAGGATTGGGCGTATTGATAAAGACCGAATCCAACTGTGTGCAACCATTGGCATCCGAGACGACCAATTCATTCCAACCATACAGTAGGTTGGTGGCCGTAGCCGTAGCATTGGGGACTCCATTCCATTGGTAACGATAAACACCCACTCCTCCCGTTACAGTAGCTGTCGCAGTGCCTGTTAGATGGTTAACACAATCAATATCAATGATATTACTAAATGTAATGGCAATTGGGCTAGGTTGTGTGATGAGTTGAGAATCTATTTGAGAACAACCATTGGCATCGGTAACTGTGACATAATGGATGCCAGCCGTTAGTGTTGTGGCTGTACTGTTTGTTTGGCCATTGGACCACAAGTAAGAATAGGGCAAGGTGCCTGCTTGAGCAATGACATTGGCTGTACCATTATTGCCCCCAAAACAACTCACATTAGTCGCTGAACTAATGAGCACAATTGGATTGGGTTCGCCCAAGTTGACACTAGCCGTGACTGAACAGCCATTGGCATCTGTAATGGTAACTTGGTGGCTGCCTACCGTCAAGGTTGTCGTTGTGGCAGTGGTGTCGCCTGTACTCCAAGCATAACTATAAGGAAGGGTGCCCCCTGAGGCGGTCGCTGCTGCACTGCCATCATTGCCCCCAGCACAATCAATCGTACCCGTAACACTGGCCGATCCTTGTAAGGGAGTTGGTGCAGCCAATTGTACTTGAGCGGTGTCCGAACAGCCATTGGCATCGGTAACAGATACCCAATACAGTTGAGGGCCTAAGCCTGTAGCCGTAGCAGTGGTTTGTCCATCGGGCCACAAATAGGTGTACGAACCCGTGCCGCCTGTAGCTGTAACTGTCGCTTGCCCATCAACAGCCCCTGCACAACTAATAGCTTGCCCATTATAAATCAAATCTGCGGCAACTGTTACCTGTAATGGTGCTGGATCACTAATCACTATACTAGCCGTATCCGAACAGCCATTATTATCAGTAATGGTCACTTGATAGCTGCCTGCCGTTAGGGTCTGAATGGTGGCTGTAGTGGCCCCTGTAGACCACACGAAACGATAGGGAATCGTGCCTCCTGTGGCGGTAGCCGTAGCGGCTGCATCGGCTGTTACAGGGCAACTAATGGCTTGTGTTTGTTGGGCGGTTGCAATTATAGCTGTAGGTGCAGCAACCACAATACTATCTACGATGGTACAAGAATTATCATCAGTAATTGTAACCACATAGGTTCCTGCTGTTAAATTATTAATGGTAGCTGTAGTCCCATTATTAGACCATAAGAATTGATAGGGTGCGGTTCCTCCTGTTGCTGTGGCGGTAGCCGAGCCATCCGCACTATTGGCACAATTGATTGGGGTTGCACTCAAATTGGGTTCAATCGCATCTGGTTCGGTTATATAAACACTGTCTATCAAGAAGCAGGTATTAAGATCCGTAATTGTAACATAGTGCCAGCCCAAAGCCAAGTTGTTAGCAGTGGCCGTTGTGCTTCCTGTACTCCAAGTATAAGTGTAAGGGGCAATACCACCTGTTGGAATAACGGTTGCATTGCCATCATTGCCCCCAAAGCAACTTACCGTTTGGCTGATCACAATCGTATCTTCCAAACGATCAGGGGCGGTGAGGGAATCGGTAACCACAATAAAACATCCATTGATGTCTGTAACCGTTAGGGCATAAGTACCGCCATTGAGTGCCGTGGCTGTATCTCCTGTTTGGCCATCCGACCAGAGATAAGTATAACTGCCTGTGCCCCCTGTTGCTGTCGCAACAATAACCCCATCATTGCTACTATAACAACTGGTATTATAACCATTGTAAGAAGAAATGATTTGTGTGTTGGCTATAATTTGAGGAGGATGCATGAGCGTAACACTATCTATTGTAGAGCAGCCATTGGCATCGGTGATGGTAATAGGATAGGTGCTGGCTTGCAAACCTGTAGTTGTGGCTGTTGTGTCTCCATTAATCCACAAATAGCTATAAGGAGCGGTGCCCCCTGTAACCGTGACAGAAGCTTGTCCATCATTGCCATTGGCACAGGAAATTTGCTGGCCATTATAAGGCGTAGGAATATTAGTATTGGTAATCAGCGAATCTGCATCCAATACAGCAGCATTGGCAATAGCCGTACAGCCATTGGCATCGGTAAGCGTTAGGGTGTAATTGCCTGCTCCAACATTGGATAGGGTAGCTGTAGTCGCTCCCGAACTCCACTGATAGCTGTAAGGAATGGTGCCTCCTTGTGCTAGGCTGCTGATACGACCATTATTAACCCCAGCACAACTCGCGGCTGTTGGGCTTAAGTTTATGGTTATGCTGTCGGGCTGCCCCAATGTAAAGGCTGCTGCTGCTGTACAGCCATCAATATCACTAACGGTTACTCGATATGTTCCTGCACATAAGTTGCTGGCTGTAGCGGTATTTTGGTTGCTAGGATCATCCCATTGGAAGGTATAAGGGCTGCTGTTATTTCCCCCAGCAGCAACCACCGTTAGGCTGCCATCACAAGCACGGTGGCAACTTGGTTCGGTTGAGTTGCTAAGGCTTAGATTGAGCGAACTGTTGGCTGGAATGAGTACACTAGCCGTAATCGTACAGCCGTTGGCATCGGTTACGGTAACGCCATTGAAGTTGGGGCACAAATCATTAGGAGTAGGACTGGTGTTGCCATTATTCCACAAGTAGGTATAAGAGCCTTGGCCGCCTGTTACCACAACGGTAGCCGTGCCATCACAGCCTGAGGTGCCACAATTGGAGGCGGTGGTGTTTTGTATGCTAATGTTGAGTGGTGTTGGACTGCCAATAGTGGTACTAGCCGTAGCCACACACCCTCTTGCATCGGTAACGGTCACTGTGTGTAGCCCTGCCGTTAGGGCCGTATTGGTAGCATTGGCGTTGTTATCATCCCACAAAATAGTGTAAGGCCCTGTACCGCCATTAATAGTCACCGTAGCTTGCCCATCTGTATTGCCTACACAAGAAACATCTTGCAAAGTAGCTGCAAGAGCCGTGAGGCTGTCGGGGGCTACCAAATTGATGGTTTGAATAACAAAACAGCCATTGGCATCTGTGACAGTAGCGGTATAGTTACCTGCACATAAGTTATTAATGCTATCTGTTGTAGCTCCTGTATTCCAGAGTGTGGTAAAACTGCCTCCACCAGTAGGTGCATCTATACTTACGGCACCATTGCAATTGCCAAAACAACTAATAGCTTGATCTATACTGGCACTAGCCGTAAATCCACTAGCATTACCAATAATAAAAGCAGCGGTAGCGGTACAGCCATTGGCATCGGTTACAGTTACCGTATTATTTCCAGCACACAAAGCCGTAGCTGTTGGGGTGGTTTCGCCACTTGTCCAAAGATAACTAAATGAACCCGCGCCACCACTAGCACCCACCGTAGCGGTACCATCACAAGCCCCACAACTCGCATTTGTTTGGTTGTTGTTGGTGAGAACAATTGCGGCTGGTTCGGTAAGATTGAGTGCAAGAGTTGTGTTACAATTGAGGCTGTCGCGGACGGTTATGGTATAAGAACCAGCTACTAGGTTATTAAAGGCATTATTAACACTAAAATTAATACCATCCAAAGCATAACTATAAGGAGCTGTTCCTCCATTGCCTTGTACCGTAATAGCACCGTCATTGGCTCCAAAACAACTGCTATTGCTAGAACTTACCAAGTTAAGTGTCAATGCCAGTGGCTCGGTCAATACTACCGCAATAGAATCGGTACAACCTAAGTCATCTTGCACCAAAATACCATAAGCTTGAGCAGGTAAATTACCAAAACTTCCTGTGGTGTTGCTGGAGAGCAATCCTGTATTGTTGTATAAATTATAGGTATAATTGGGTGTTCCATTGTTGGCAATAACAGCAATGCTGCCTGTACTATCTCCATTACAATCAATATTACTTTGTTGGGTCAAGGCCAGTGTGACACTGCTAGGCTGCGTTAATACAATGGTTAAGGTATCTGTACAGCCGTTATCATCTGCTACAGTAACGGTATAATTGCCCGCACATAAGTTGCTGATTTGTGCCGTTGTTGCTCCTGTAGACCAATTGTATTGATAACCATTAGGAGCCGTTCCACCAGAAGCAGACAAGCTAATTTGCCCATCACAAGTACCCCCACAAGCAATATTTCTAATAGAATCTACTTGAATAAGGATAGGAGGTGGAGCATTAATGACTACACTAGTGGTATCAAAACAAGCATTATCATCATAAACCGTCACGGTGTATGTTCCTGCACATAAATTGGTAGCAGTAGCCGTAGTTTGGGCATTGGGATCATTCCACAAATAGGTATAATTGGTTGCTACAGAACCTCCCAAAGCAGTTACGGAAGCTTGTCCATTGCAATTATTACCACAAGTAGCATCCGAGGCATTGGTAATAGTGGCGATCAAAGGCGTGCTATTGCCTACCACTACACTAGCGGTATCAAAACAACCATTACTACCTGTAACAGTAACAAAATAAGTACCTGCGGCTAGGTTGGTGGCGGTAGAATCTGTACTGTTGTTGCTCCATAAGAAGGTGAAAGGGCCAACACCTCCCTGTGTAACTGCCGAAGCGGTTCCATTATTCAACCCAGAACAAGAGAGTGGCGTAGAAACAGGAGCGACGACAGGGTCGGTGGTAGTTGTAATCATAATTTCACCCACATTGTCACCACCTAAGGCACCAAAACCACCATCAATTTGAATGATATAAGGGGTGTTGGGTGAGAGTCCTGTGTAGGTTTGTGACCAGTTGACGGGTTGTACATCACAGGATGTAAAGGTCTGGCAATCTACCAAGGTATCGGGGTTGTTATCACAAGGCGTTGCATCTTGGAACAAAGAAATATTAAAACCATCGGTAGGGGTAATACCCAAAATACAATTACCATTAGAAACGGCATTGATGACGCTTAAGGTCACATCGCTACCATTACAATCGGATACAAAGTAATAATAAACGGAGTTTTCGGGGTTGTCACCTTCTGAACATTCAAAATAGCCCGCACTTCCGCCTGCTACATCTTCGCCATTGGCTCCTGCTGTATTAAAACAGTAAGGCACATTGGGCAGCATGGGCACAGCCAAAGCATTCAAACAATCATCAAAACCACAACCTTCGGAAATACACAATTGGTATTCTTCGCCTTCGTCATCACCATCATCATTAAACACTTGCAGCCAAATAGTGGTGCCTGGAGCGGCGGCTACTTGGAAGGAAACATCGCTGGTGAAGCCACCTTGGTCACAATCAATAGGCGTGAGGTTGTTACAAGTACCTGTATACGCGGCCACGACCAAATCAGAGAAATCTCCAATAATTCCCCCACCAATATTATCATCATTGCCTTCAATAACAGCATTGCCCGAAGCAGGCATGGTAAATTGATACCAAGTAGCCCCACAATTGCCTCCACAGCCTTGTGCAAAGGCAGGATTGTAAGTGATGGTGGGATAGCCATAATTGAGATTGGTAAAGGTGCCCGAAGCATTGAGGCAAGATTGTGACTGAACCGCTAATGTAATTGCACTATCACAAGCATTGTTGCTTGGTTCTGGGTCGCCTGCCAGCCCTGTCCCATAATTGGGGAAGATGGCTTCGATGGTAATGTTAAATTGCCCCTCAATGACCAAACCAGAGCCATCTACTTGAATGAAATAGGTGTTGCCTGGGATTAAGCAATTGGCCTCAATATTCTCTGGAATCAGTGCAGTAGGTAAGTTGGAACGTTCGATTTGGGATAAATTGCCTGTACACGTATTATTACTAGAAGAAAACAGGCGTACTTCAGGATCCATTCCTAAGAAAATATTACTAGAAGTCACCTCAATTTCTACGCGTCCAGAAGGGGGCGCTACAAATTCGTACCAAACGGTGTGGGTGGCATAACTGCCTGCTCCTGGTTCGCCTAACTCTACATTTGCACATTCATTGGATTCATTGTTGAGGGTTTGTGGAGCGAGTGGTATTCCAAAATTGCGTGCAGCACATATATTGTTGTTGTAAGGGAAGCTACTGGTTCCACCATCATCTGTCACTTCGAGGGTAAACCATCCATCTTCATCCCCAAATGCTCCATTGGAGCCATCTACTTGCAAGAAATATAAACGACCTCCTTCCAAGCAATCTACGGTTAGGGATTCATCTTTATTAAAAATATCATGATCGCTATCTACTTCTAAGAAAGGGCCAGAGCAGGTATTGTTGACCGAGTAATACAAGGCCAATTGTAAATCAATTTCGTCACCAATGTTGTTGGGGTCATTTTCTGCATTGATGGTAACATTACCAGAGGCAGGAGCCGTAAAGGTAAACCACACGGTTTTGTCAATAGAAAAGGCATTGGGATTGGGTTCACCAGGTTCTGTATCCGAACATAAATTGGTATAATTGACCCCATTGTTGATGTTTCCACCATTGGGAACAACCCCTAGAGGCTCGGCATTACAAATTAAATTATAAGGCGGACGGAAACCAGCCCCATCGTCTTCTACTTCTATTTGGAAATAGCCTTCTTGGTTGATAATAGAACCATCTACTTGTACCCAATATCGTCTACCAGGGTAGAGACAGGTTACATTGACTTCTGCATCAAAACTAAAAGTAGGATCGTCCGAGCCCTCTTCCAATAGAGTCATGGCACCCGTACAAGTATTATTACTCGATTCATAAACCGCCAATTGCAAATCCACACTGTTGCCCACATTGGCAGGGTCAGACTCTACCGAAATGGTCACATTGGCTGTAGCATTGAGGCCAGGGTGGTTGGGGGCAATAAATGAGAACCACACCGTTTGTTCAATGCCAAAAGGACTCGGCTCACCAGGTTCTACATCAGCACAAAAATTGTAATAATTGACCCCGTTGTTTAGGCTTCCGCCAATAGGTACGGTGCCCAAATCTTCGTGTTGACAAATAAGGTCATTGGTTGGAATGGGAACAGGGGTAGCGGCAGATATAGAAATATCAAAGTAGCCTTGTACGTCCAAGAAAGATCCATCTACCATTACAAAATAGGTTCGATTTTCTTCTAAGCAAGCCACATTCAATTGCTCGTCAAATAAATCTAGAAGCGAATAGCTGCTTTCTACTTCGGTCAGTACGCCTGTACAGGTGTTATTACTAGACTGAAAAACAGCAATTTGTAAATCAATGGCATCTCTATTGCCAAAAGGCCAAGGCAAACTAGAGTTGGCATCAATATCTACCGCAAAAGGCCCGCCTGTGGCTGGTGTGGTAAAGCTGTACCAAACGGTTTGATCGGTGCCAAAGGCCGAAGGATTGGGATCACCCAAATCATCGGCACATAAATTTTGTTGATTGGTCACTCCCACGGTTCCTGCAAAGGGATTGCCCAAGGCAATGGCATTACAAATAGAATCATTGGGTGCCACTGGAATAGAAGGAATTTCTGAAATGGTAAGATCAAAATACCCCTCTTCGCCACCCAAAATTGCAGGGGGAGCTCCATCTACTTGCACATAATACACTTGTCCTGGCGTAAGACAGAAAACATCCAAATCCACATCATAAATCAAATCGTCACCACTCACTTCCTCGCGCCAAGGCCCATTACAACTGGGGCTTTCCCACACGGCAATTTGCAAATTGATAGGATCAACGCCTCCGAGAACAGCATCCGAGTTCAAATCAATGTTGACATTTCCCGTAGAAGGCGCGACAAAGGTATACCAAACCGTTTGATCGGCTGTAAAACCTGAGGGTTGGGGTTCACCTGCGGCATCGGCGCAGAAATTATTTTGCGAGCCGTGGTTGGTAATGGGGCTGGTGCCTATAGAACCTCCAGTAGGATCGCCCAATGCCAAGGCATTGCAAGGGGCATCATAAGGCGAGGCCAAATCGCGCGGATCGCCAAAGACTTCAATATCAAAGGTGCCTTCTTGTAGGTCAGGATCAATCAAAGAACCTTCCCCATCTACCAAAATCCAATATTCACGCCCTGGCTCTAGGCATTCTACTTCCATGGTTTCATCCCATAGTATTCCAATACCATTGTGCTGGGAGCGTATTTCATTGGGTACTCCTGTACAAACAGCTCCCGTAAGATCGTATACAGCTACTTGCAAATCTATGTTATCACCTGTGATAATATTGCCATTGTCCAAGCGAACTTCGACCTTACCCGAAGGTGGTGCAATAAAGGTATACCAAACACCTTGGTCATTTCCCCAATTGCTGGGAATGGGCTCAAAAATGTTGTCCGCACAGTAATTGTTTTGATTGTTGAGACCTACGGTTCCGCCATTGCCCGGTGCGCCCAATGGAATGGCATCACAACTCAAGTCATTGGGGGCAGGTGGAATACCGCCATCTCGTACCGTTATATCAAAAATACCATCGACATTGAGTGGGGAACCATCTACCAAAATCCAGTAATTTTGCCCTGGGGTGAGACAACGCACATCAAGGTCTTCTCCAAATAAACCAGGGGTGTATTCTGAGGCAATAAAATCTAAGGTGCCTGTACAAGTATTGTTATTTGTACCATAAAGGGCTAATTGTAAATCAATAGGATCATTGGATAAGGGGAGTAAGGGGTCGCTATCTGCTTCTATAATAACATGTCCTGTAGGGGGAGCTTGGAAACGAAACCAAACGGTTTGATCCGAAGCCCATGCCCCTGGATTGGGGTCATTGGTGTTGGTGGCACAAACATTGGAACGGCTAAGATTGGGGGTGGCTACAGCACCACCAGCAGGAACTAGCCCTAAGAATTCTGCATCACAAATTTCATCGGCTGCTTGCAATACGCCTGCATCTACGATTTGTAAACCAAAAAATCCTTCTTGTCCGCCATTGTTAATAAGGTTTGTTCTTTCTCCATCTACTAGAATAAAATAGGTGGTATTGGGTTGTAGACAATTGACCGATAAATCTTCATCATTGAGCAATCCAAAACCTGTGTAACTGTCTTCTAATAGGCTGAGGGTGCCCGAACAAGTACCATTGCTGGATTCGTAAATGGCTATTTGTAAATCTATATCATTACCAATGTTTTGTGGATCGCTTTCTGCTTCTATATCAATGACCGCAGCAGGGCTGGCACTGGTGGTAAATTGAAACCAAACGCCTTGATCGTTGTTGTTGCCCCAAGGATTAGGCTCCCCTAGATTGTCTGCACAAAAATTACCATAATTACTCAAATTGCTATTGCCAATGGTGCTGCTAGAATTGAGTGTGCCCAAGTTTACGGCATTACAAATCGTATTGTAAGCGGCTCCTGGGAGATTGAAACTTCCTGTGGCAGTGATGCTAAAGTTGACCGTGGCCGAACTGGAACCATTGACAGAGAGGGTGTAATTGAGGGTGTTTCCTGGGGCAGGCGTGGCAAAATTTTGGCAGATTTGTTCCAAGCAACTTTCATTTACAATACAGGCTCCACCATCGTCTTCAAATGCTCTTAGGCAAATAGGCAAGTCAACGGGATAACGATTGCTACAATTAAATACTTCGGAATATTGTGTATTGGGAGCATTGGTAAAACAAAGTCCACGTCTGGGGTAGGTGGTGTAACCTTGTCCATCTATTTCTACCCGCCAGTGTGGTTCTGGCGCACCGCCAAAAAAACCATCTGTACAAGTGGTGGTAGAGCTTCCACTGGTTATTCTTACTGTTAAGGTAACTTGGGCAGTTAGGGTGCTTCCAAGAGTGAGTAAAGCAGCTAAAAGGCCAAGTAGTAAAAGTGGTCTATGATTCCACATAAGCGTTTGTTTCTTTCTTTATAAAGCAAAGTTGGGTATCTATTATACCTTATTCTCTCACTGACCTCATTAGGCAGTTCAAACAATATACAATCTTTTAACGAAAAGTTGGGGCTTTTATGGTGGTTGGGCTTCTAAAATAGAGGTGTTCGTAATGAAATTATTATACGTTTTTAGTGAAATTGTGAGTAAGTTTTAAAGTAATCGGCTAAAAGAAAATTAATGACTATGGGACAGTCACTCGTGCAAAATTATATTCACATTGCCTTTAGTACAAAGTATCGAGAAGCTCTTATTTATGTTCCTTATGAACAAGACTTACATGCTTATATGGCACGGATTTGTCAGGATTATGAGTGTCCTGCGTTAATTGTTGGAGGGTATGTTGACCATATTCATATTTTGTGCCGATTGTCTCAAAAGATACCTTTGATGACTTTAGTTCAAAAGGTAACGTCTTATTCCTCTAAGCGGATGACGACGAATGATGAAAGCCTTGCTCATTTTTTTTGGCAGAATGGTTATGGGGCTTTTTCTGTTAATCGACATCAAGTAGATGTTGTTATGAATTGCATTAAGAATCAACATGCGCATCACCGTAGAACAGATTTTAAGGAGGAGTATCGAGGGCTGCTTGAGAAGTATGAAGTGGAATAGGATGAGCGGTATGTTTGGGATGAGGAGTCAGCCCTGTCGTCCTTTCTTTTGTTATGTCGTCCCGTTGGGACTTGGATTAAGTCCTGAAGGGACGACATACTAGGTAGGAAGAAGTAAAACCCTTCCGATTTCTGAGACCCTCCAATCCTACCGAGCCAATTCCACCACTACCTGCTGCTTCTTGATGCGCTTTTTGTGCAAGGCATTAATAACCTGTTTAACACAAGTGCGTTTGACGGCGGCATAGGCGTGATGTTCCTTGACGACGACCAAGCCTAGTTCCTCTTTTTTGAGTTGGGCTTTTTTGAAGAGCGCGCCTACTAAGTCAAATTTATTTACTTTGTCTTTTTTGCCTGCGCTGATGTAGAGCGTGGCCCAAGACGGTTGGGGGAGTGGGGCGACTTGTTGGGGCAATTCGATGTACTCTAGGCTATCGTCCAAATAAGTACGCCAAGGTTTGTCCTCTTCCAGAAGGACATAAGCGGTACCTGTGGCCTCCATACGAGCCGTACGACCATTGCGATGAATGAATTCGGGTTCGGAGTGAGGCAATTGGTAATGAATGATGTGTTGAATGCTGGGGATGTCTAATCCACGAGCGGCCAAATCTGTTGTTACCAATATATTATAACTCCCATTTCTCAAGCGAATTAAGGCCAATTCTCGGTCTTTTTGATCCAAGTCGCCATGAAAGGTGCCGTGTGTAATTTGGAGTTGGTGCAGCCATTGACTGACTTGTTCTACAATTGCCTTTTGATTGCAAAAAATCAAAGTGGCCTCGTTTCCTACCCATTGCACCAGTTGTAAGAAATCTTCTTTTCGCTGTTTGCCTTTGGTGAGAATAGCTTTGATGCCCAGCCCGTTTTTGCGAAGGTGTCGGGGGACAAAATCTAGGCGAATCGGTTGCTGTAGGGATAAAAATTCGGGTAGGGTAATCGCATTGGTTGCCGAGGTTAAGAAGTGTTGTTGGATATTGGGCAAAGCCTCAATAATAGCCGCCATTTCTTTCTCAAAGCCCAATTCCAAGGATTTATCAAATTCATCTAAGACCAAATGGGTAATACTATCGGTGGTGATGCTTTCGCGGCGCAAGTGATCGGCAATTCTACCTGGAGTACCCACCAGTATAGTAGGGGGTGTTTGTAGGTTTTGAAGTTCTATGGCAATAGGATGCCCACCATAGCAGCAATTGATTTTGTAGCCCGTTTTTAAGCTTCTAAAAACTTGGTCAATTTGTAAGGCAAGTTCTCTAGAAGGCACTAAGATGAGGGCTTGTGTGGTATTGGTATCCGTAATGTTTAACTGTTGCAATAAGCCCAGCAGAAAAGCCAGTGTTTTGCCCGAACCTGTAGGCGCGTGCAAGATAACATCCTTTTGCAAGGCCGTTGTTTCTAAGAACGATTGCTGCATGGCATTGAGTTGTTGAATGCCTAAGTTTTGGAAGTAAGATTCGAGCGGTAAGTTGTTCATAGAAAAAAATATTATAAAAATTAATTTTTAAAATTTGTAAAAAAGATAGCTCTTCAATCATTAAAGCTGATAGGACAACGGACGCAAGCGATAGCCCCTGTGTTTGAGCAAACGCAACACCCCCTTGGCACCAGCCAAATGCCCTGACCCAATAGCTGCAAATAGGGTTTGTTCCTGTGTGTATGCCTCAAATCTTGTTGCCATAACAAGATTGCGTTCATACAACAAAACCCTTCGTAAACTACCAATAGAACGTTTACTTTGTTGATACAGTTTATTAATGTTGCCTTCAAAGTAAGATTGAGTTACTTTGTGCAAACTACATCTATAGCGTTTAAAATTAGTAGCCACTTGCTTCAAGCTTCTGTATTGTTCCTTCAAATTGATATGCTGAAAAACGGCCAATTGTTCCTCAAATGTTTCCAAACCCAGTATTGTTTTGTCCGCTTGTTGTGCTAAATTATACAACACTTTGTCTAAGGCGACTTGCTGCTCGGCACTCAGTTGGACTTCTGCTAGTAGATTGAGCAAAAACATAGGGGAGCGATGCTCAAATAGCTCCAAGGATTGCTGCGTTTCTCTGGCAACAATTTTTTCTAGTTTTTTATAAACTTTGGGCGATAACGCTGTGGACAAAGAAATTGAATCTGGAAGACTAGAAGCTTGTTCAAATGCTTGTATATCAATTTCTTGAAAGTCAAATTCAGCCGCAAAGGCATCACATTGATGCAAATAAGTAGTCAATTTATCCATAGAGGCAAATACCCGTTTATCGCGTACGTGCATGGTGCCAAATAGATAAGACGGTCTGTTTTGTTGTGGGGGAGTGACTTCCCAAAGTAAACTGTTTTTGGTAGAATTCATTAAGAAGGAGCGTTGGCTGGAGCAATGTGAAGGATGGTGCCAGAGTTGGGGGCGTAGGTAATCGTGGCTTGTTGTGGTACTTGAATGCTGTTGTAAAGGGCTTGATTCACTTCAAAATCCTCTTCATCGGTATAGCAATAATAATAGGGTTGTAAACGATTGATTTTACTAATTTTTTTATCATAAATAGTGGTTGTAAGGGTAATTTTTTCCTGTTCTTCTAAATCTAAACGCAAGAGTTGCGCTTTCTGAAAATAACGCCAAGGATAATACCACAAGCCCACAGACAAAATAAGGGCAATAATCATCGCCCCTGGACGGCGCAAGGCAAAGTACAAACCCCAGCTTAAAATAATGATAACAGCAGCCATCGTCAGATAGTAACGAAATTGTTGCTCGGACTCGGCCAATAATTTACTCAAATAGGCTTGCTCAGTGGCGTTGATCATAATTGGTAAGAAAACTAGGTGATGTGAAAATTGCCTGTAAATATCTTTCTTTTAGTGGGAATTAAGTATAAAAATGTCAGGTATTTATGGATAATGTTTTAGCACTGGAGGATCAAGACAAAGCAAGCCCTAAGCTAAATGGCTATCAAACGCTCTAAAAGTGCTTGGTAGCCATTATTATCTAATCTGCTAAGTGTTGTGCCAATTGTTGATTGAACTGATCGACTTTAGGGTTCATCAAACGAAACCACAAGGGCGGAACCAAAGCAATAAGCATAGCGGTTGGGTAGCCCCAAGGAAGGAGTGGGGCTTCTTCAAAGTGGCGCAAGACTTGATATTTTCGGCTGGCTTTGTAATGGTGGTCAGAATGGCGTGTTAGTTCATACAACAAGATACGGCCAATATCGTGGTTGCAATTCCAAGAATGCCAAGGTTGCACAGGTTCATAACGGCCAGAATCCAATTGGCGACGCTGTAGCCCATAGTGCTCAATGTAATTTACGGTTTCTAACATCAAAAAGCCAATGATGGCAACGATGATAATAAAAGGGAACATGGCCCAACTAAAGACCATGCAAATACCAACCACATAAACCAATTGAATCAATTGTAAGTAAATCATTCTATTGCGCCAAGAAAAAGGAGCGTGGCCTTGTTGGCGTAAGCGACGTGCCTCTATACTCCAAGCAGATAAATAACTGAAAATGACTGAACGAAGCCAAAAGGTGTAAATGGGTTCGTTGTAGCGAGAAGAAGCAGGATCTTTGGGGGTAGCAATATTCACATGATGCCCGTTGTTGTGCTCAATACTAAAATGCAAATACAAGTTGGGTAAGAGCAGTGCGTTGGACATTAGGCGCGGAAACCACTCTTGGCGATGTCCCAATTCGTGTGCTACATTGATACCAACGCCACCCAAATAAATACCTGTGGTAATCGTTAGTCCTATGGTTTCATACAGCTCTAGTGAGGCGGTTGATAAGACATAAAAATAACCGATAGCAATGGTCATTAGCATGGGCACATTCAAATACAAAATCAAATCAAACACCCATTTATTGTTTTGGTTTTGTTCTTCTTCCTCTTCTAAATTATCCGTATTGCCTTTAAAAAAGAACTCTAACAAGGGAACCAATACAAACGCTACAAGAAGGCCATTAAACGACCAAAAACCTTGTGCATACAGGGCATGGGCTGTAGCCAAGGGAATGCTATAAGCCCCCAAATATTTTAAATCTCTCCACATAGTGCTTCAATGTTATTTAGTTATAATAATAAGGCTTAAGATGTCATAATCCTTGTTTTATCCATACAACAATATACACTTTTTGTAAGAAGATTACAAATGTACTTTGGAGTGAAAGTTAGCAATTGGCACTACACCTTTTACAATAACTTTAAGGCGTTGTCTAGATGTTTGATTAAGTATTCAGGCTCCTCTAAACCAATGTAATAGCGGACAAAGGTAAAGGGCAGAGGAGGAGGAGTTTTGCCTTCAATATTATAAAAGGTACAAGTGGGAATTTGTAGAGCTTCATGCCCACCCCAAGAAACTGCCATTTGGAAAATAGCACTCAAGGCATCACAGAATTTTTCCATTTGTTCAATGGATTTTCCTTTGTAATTGACCGAGAATAAGCCGCCAGCACCACGCATTTGTGCTTTTGCCAATTCGTATTGAGGAAAATTCTCATCCAGTGGGTACAAAATATAATCTACTTTGGGATGTTGCTTTAGAAAGGCAATGACCTGCTGGGTCGTGGCCGAAATTTGTCGCATACGCAAGGGCAAGGTTCTCAAACTACGCAAAACCAGCCAAGCATCATGGGGCGATAGGCAGGCTCCTAAGGTCATGTATTCGGCATGAAACAAAGGCTTAATCAATGCTTTGGAACCACAGACCACTCCAAAAACCACATCACTGTGCCCTCCCAAATACTTTGTACCAGAATGGACGACCAAATCAATCCCATAATCAATAGGATTTTGATAAAAAGGACTACAGTAACTATTGTCAATAATACTCACCAAACCCTGTTGTTGGGCCAATGCCGCACAAGCGTTTAAGTCTTGCAATTCAAAGGTCAAAGAATTGGGGCTTTCCAACATCAAGACCTTGGTATTGGGTTGAATGGCTTGGGCTATCTCTTCTATGCTACGCCCATCCACAAACGTAACCGTCACCTGAAAACGCGCCAAGTAATCTTGTAATAACAGATAGGTCCAGTTGTAAGGCTTTTGCACACAAACTACATGATCGCCACTAGCAACCTGCCCCATAATGGCCGCAGCAATGGCCGCCGAACCACTGGCAAACAACAAGGCATCTTCACTGCCCTCTAAGGCCGCAATTTTTTTGCGTACAATTTCTACCGTAGGGTTGTTGCCTCTGGTATATAAGTGTGCTGCTTGCTCGTTTTTGAAGGCGGCTCTAAATTCCCCCACAGAGCTAAAACCAAAATTAGAAGATTGTACAATAGGAGGAACAATGGGTTTGGAGTTAAAAGGTGTATCTTCTCCTAGATGCAACAATATTTCTGTCCAGTCTTTCATAAGTAGTTGTCTGTAGATAATTGGGCAGTAATGTGCAAAAAAAACTTAAAAAATCGTTGATTTTATTAGACATTCTTAGAAGTTGTTTGAAAAACACACCGTGTTAAGCATTGCGTTATTTAATTTAATTTGCGAAAAGCCGAAGGGGTTGTTCCTACTTTGTTCTTAAATAACTTGGAAAAATGTTGTGGGTACTCAAAACCTAAATCGTAAGCGATGTTGCTAACAGAAGTATTGGAGGTCAGCAGTAGTGTTTTGGCTTGTTCTATGATATAACTGTGAATATGATCTTTGGCACTTCTGCCTGTTTCTACCTTGAGCAAATCACTCAGGTAACTTCCCGACATGTTTAAGGCATTGCCACATTGGGTGAGTGTTGGCAAACCCTTTTCGAGCAATTCATCCGAAGCAAAATAATCTTTGAGGTATTGTTCAAATTTGATAATGTGATCTTTGTGCAAATTTGTTCTAGTATAGAATTGGCGGTTGTAATACCGTTTACAATATTTAAGAAGTGTTTCCAGATTAGCAATAATAATATCTTGCGAATGTTGGTCAATGTTTTGGTCAAGTTCTAATTCGATGGAATTGACCAAGCTGTTGAGCGTTTGTTTTTCCTTGTCGGCCACATGCAACGCCTCATTTAGACTATAATCAAAAAAAGAATAGTCCTTAATGGTTTTGCCCAATGCAGATTTTCGGATGAGATCGGGGTGAAAAATAATGTTCCAACCACCTTTCTCGATTTCAGGATTATTGCTGGTATTTTCAAAAGCCGTTACCTGATTAGGAGCCAAAAAAGCCAGTGTTCCCTCTTCGTAGTCATAGGTGTTTTTACCATAATGAAAAGTGCCCTGGACATTTCCCTTCATACCAATGAGATACAAATGACTGGTCATTTTGGCAGAGGAAAAATCAAAATCAATAGTAGGCCATTCTCGTATAATAGTAATGAGAGGATGTAATGGTTTGCCTAAGTTAAACAAATGATGCACTTGTGCAATACTCTCAATGTGAAGAAAGTTAGACATAATATATTAGTTGAGTGAATTAGAATGAATACTGAACACCTGTTAGCGTTTCTGATAATTCCCAGAGTTGTTTTGCATGGGTCTTATTATACGATCTATTATTAGATTTTACCACCACAGGATAACCTTTTATTTCTAAGAAACCTGTAGGAGCATAAAATTCCCCCGCTTTAGCATTGGGATCAATGGCTGCCCGTAGTGTTGGTAGTGTGCCCATCGCTACACTTTGTGCTACAATAGGATTTAATGCTCTCCAAAACAAACTATTTTGTTGCAAGTCAGTGTTGGTATACCCAGGGTGTGCCGCTACCACCAAGGGTGCATTAGGGGTATTTTGCAAACGATGGACCAACTCATAAGCAAAGTACAAATTGGCCAATTTACTATCACTATAGGCTTTGGCACTGTTGTGTGAACGTTTTTCCCAATTGATGTCTTCAAAATTGATGTCTCCGTATCGATGCGCTACACTAGAAGTGGCTATTATTCTAGCGTCCTTGGTTTGTTGCAACAAGGGCAATAGATGTCCTGTGAGTGCAAAATGTCCAAAATGATTCACCCCCATTTGTAATTCAAAGCCATCTACTGTTTTGTTATCAGGGGTAAGCATAACTCCTGCATTGTTGATTAAAACATCCAAACGAGTATAATCAGCAAGAATACCATCCGCAAAATTTTTGACCGATGCTAGGCTACTTAGATCTAATTTCCGAATATCCAATTGTGCATCAGGAAATTCCTGTTTGATCGCTTGTGCTACTTTGGCTGTTTTTTCTATGTTTCTAACCGCCATAATTACTTTGGCTTTTTTGCCAGCCAATACTCTAGCAGCTTCTTTGCCTAAGCCACTGCTTGCACCAGTAATAACAATAATTTTTCCTTCTTGATTGGGGATATTATTGGCATCCCATTTTGTCTTTGCCATATTTGTTTATTGAAGTTGTTTAAATAAATTGATACTACAAAAGTAGTGGCTGCAAAAAAGAATCACCTAAACATTTCACAGGAGTTTAAATACATTTCGCCGAACACTTCCTATTATATAGCATACATTAGACCTTATCACGAATGAAACGGTATACGTGATAACTTTTATTAGTTAAGAAAATAGAATGATTTTTGGGCAAGTTTATGACCTAAAAATTGCAATCTTCAAAAAAATAGGCTAAAATAGCAGCTACTGAATAACCAAATAAAACAAAAACATGAAAAGTGTATTCAAATTATTAACAATTGTTTCTATTGCTGCTTTATTAATAGTTTCTTGTGGCGGATCGGGTGCTGGACTAGTAGGTAAGTGGCATGTAGATCTAAGCTCTTTGGACTTAGTATTGGGAGATGGGGTGCCTGCACCTATGAAAGCTATGGTAGAAGGCCAAAAAGATGGCTTAGTGAAGCAAGGTGAAGAACAATCAGACGATGTTACCATCGAGTTTACAGAAGCTGGTAAGGTCATTCTTTCTAAAGTAGGAGAAGAAAAAACAGAAGAGATGAATTACACCTTTGATGGTTCAAAATTGAATCTAAGTGGTGATATGGAAGGCGAAAAAGTGGATGTTGATCTTACTATTTCTGAAGTAAGTGGAGACAAATTCACGGTTTCTATGACCGCAGAGGAAATCTTAGCACAAGTAAAAGAAAAGTACCCAGATGCACTAAGAGGCACAGAGGGAATGAACATCGAAGAAATGGCTAAAGGTTCTAGCATGTCTATTTCATTCAAGAAATAGTCCCCATTATCAGATAGTGGAATATGAGTCATCCCTTAAGTTGGGGGTGACTCATGTTTTTTTATTGTAAGTTATGATTCTTTAATATTGATGTACTCTTGGCTTTTCAAAGCTTTGGTAATCAAAATCTTATACCTTGTATTTGGCTTTAGTGGTCTTACTTTTTTGGCAATTGCCCCAAAAAAGTAAGCAAAAAAACGCTAGGGCTTGATGACTTCTAAGGGGCAAACAGCCTTTTCATCCGCTAAAACTTTTAAACTCGCTATCGCTCAAACAATAAAAGTTTTGTTTTTTGCCAGCAAAAAACAGCTCCTGAAAAACCAATTTGCTTACCCTTAGAATTCATATGCCCATCTCTGCACACAGTTATACAACTTAATACAATGATTACCACAAACTAATGAGTGTTCTAATTTTTTAGTTCTCATTAAAAATGCAAGCAATTGTGATTTTCTTAAAAATACCCTCTCCTTATACACCTGTCTGCTTCTCCTGATATTTCTATACTCATGTTTTTGTTTTTTTGTGGTATTGTAGGAGTAGATATTATGAGAAATTTATATCAGAATCTTTTTTCCAATTTTTGATGCAGATGTTACTAATTCTGTTCATGTGTTTTTCATTATTCGTAACCAAAATTAAATGGTTGTTCGTAGCTGTTGTTCCTATCAATAAGTCAAAATCAGGAATTAAATTGCCTTCTTTTTGAAGTCTAACTTTTTCCTTTGCATATGTATTCAATGCTTCATAAAATAATAAGACACAAACTTTGCTTAAGTACCTAAAATCTGTCTAGACAGAGCTAAATTTTATCAACACCCAACTATTATCATTTATTCTTGTAAAAGCACCTCCTGCAACAAGGTCATAATTTCTGCTTGTAAAGTAGCCCCATCATCCTCCTTATACCACTGCAAAATTTCTGCATATTTTTCATCTTTGGGCGCATCCGATTCTTTTTGAGCGATTACCAAAGCTTGGGCAGGGGCAGGACGTGGCCCCCAAACAAACAAATCTTTGCCTCGCTGGCCTCTAGCTATTACAATCGGAATAGAGCGTCCACCATTGGTCAGGTATTGGTCAATCTCGCTGTTAGAATCTCGCAATTGTACGGATACATCAATCATAGGATTGATAGCAGCCATTTTCTCAAAATAAGGAATCAAGTTGGCAGCATCTCCACACCAAGGCTCTGTAATGATAATCCAGTATTGAGGTTTATTGATTTGTTTAATCAAATCCCCCAATTCTTTGCCAATTTTGGATCGTTTTGTCCAACGCTTCATTCTCGATAGGTTGAGCTTAACATAATTGTGATAAGCAGGATTGTCGTAGGGAACTTGGGTATAACGGCCTTCTAATATGTTGGTAAATAATTGTCTGTATTCTTCTAAGGTCATGTTATAGTTTTTAGAATTAGTAGCCAATGAATAACTTATTCACTAACAAAAATAGAGCGATTGTTGTTGTAAAATAGTACTCTTATTCAGGAAGTTTGACAAATTCCAAGCCATAAATCATCGGCAATTTACCTTCCAAACCCTGTATATAATAACCGCCATTGGGACATGCCACAACCTTGGAAAAACAAGGATAAGGCGAATAATCATACTCCTTGAATTGCTGAAGTGTGAGCCCTTGATCCAAGAAAGCCGTTATGATGGCAGCCAAACTGTGGTTCCAGCCATAAGAAGAAAGCTTTTTCTGTGCTTGCCCTGTATAAGTGGTGGTTTCTACTTCCTCAATCAATTCCTTATTAAAATAAGAATGTTGTAAGAAGGTAAATTCATGGTCAAACATCCATAAAGTAGGATGAAAATCTACCAAAATTAAGCGGCCACCAACCGCAACACGCTGGGCAGCTTGCTGTGCCCAAGCTCCAAAGTCAGGAAACCAGCCACAAATACCATAAGAAGCAAATACTAGTTCAAACTGCTCTTCAATATGTTGATCCATGTCCAATACATTGCAACAAACAAATTGAGCAGGCAAGCTGAGGCGTTGAGATAATTCTTGAGCAGTTGCAATAGCCTGAGAAGAAAAATCAACCCCTGTTACTTGGGCACCCATACGCACCAAGGATAAGCTATCTTGTCCAAAATGACACTGTATATGTAGGGTTGAAGTTTGTTGCACGGGGCCTAATAATTCTAGTTCAATAGTATTTAGGCTGTTTCTGCCTTGTTCAAAGGAAGCTTGATCGTAGAAGTCAGAATCGGGGTGCAGGCTTGCTTTGTGGTTCCAGAGTTGGCGGTTTGCCTCAAAGTATTGTGGTGTGTTGTCCATAAGAAAACGTAACGGTAGAATACATAGTTGTTGGGCCATGTGTATGTATACCCAACAACTATGATTTAAGTTTTATTGAAACTTTTTTTGAATGCCTTTTGGAATGCCATCTTTGTGCAGCAAAATACCCACTGTTTTGAGTTGGAAATAAGCTTGCGACATATACAGATAGCCCTCCATTTTGTTGCCATCGCCCCAAGAATTCTTGATTTTGTAGTATTTGGTGCCTTTATCATCATATGCCAATCCCACCAAGTGCATCAAATGGTCATCGGTAGTAAGTTTGCTTTCAAAGGTAGATTGACGCATTTCTTGACTGACTTTTTGCTCCGCATCTGGTTTTTCCCAGAGATCTTTGCGCGTATCATCTGCTGGTAAGATGGCCAAGCCTTTGCTATGATTAAACGTTTTCTCACTCACATCACCATCCCAAGCAATGGTAAATCCATTTTCTAGGGCATGATCTACAATTTGCTCCAATTCTGTTAGCGGCACATTTTGATAATGTCCATTAGAATAATTATCAGGAATTTCTAAAATGAAATTCTCATAAAAAGGATGATGTGTGTAAGAACTCAAACTTATGTAATCACTACTATTGATGCCTAGATATTGTGCAAAGGACTTAGGGGAATACCGTTTGCCCTGGTATGTAAATTCTTCGGGAGTGGCACCAAGATAGATGTCTAACACTGCTTGTACAGCAGAACGCCAGCGCGGACTCAGTACACGGCGTTTGTTGAGTCCATCCAACAAGCCTTTGACAGCAGCAACCAATTCTCCGTGGTCGTGCTTGTTCATACCTTGAGGACGACCCGAATAAGTTGTTTCGGGAACTATGCCAGCATGAGCCACTGCTCTAATCACATCATGAGATAAAGAACCTTGGCTAAAGTTGGCTTTGCCCTGACGCAATAAGTAATTTTGAGCTTTGTCCATATAGGTCGCATGAACATTAAACATCTCGGAGAGATCGACTTCTATTTTTTTGGTACGCAATACTTCTGATTCTAAAAAAGAAGAGGTGGCAAAACTCCAACAAGTTCCTGTCTTCTGTTGATCTTTGACGGCAGTGCAAGCCACGTCGTATTTGGGTTTGATATTGTATTGTCCCCATAGGGTACAACTGTTTAGTAGAGTCAGCACAAGAACAAGGTATTTCATAATTTTGCTTTGTTTTTTAGAAAAATGGATTTTACTAGACAAAATAATAATTTTAGGCCAACTTTTAGGGCTTTGGGAGGTGCTTTGTAAGGAAATAGATATTTCATTAGCTGCTACAAATGCTTATCTTTGTGCTCAATTTTTTGTCTTTTGTATAAGAATAAATAAAATCGACCAATGGGTCACTTGCTAGAACTTTTAGCCACATGATTAGAATCATAGGATTGTTAGCACTGTATTGCTGTTTTTGTAGAGCCTCCAAGGCACAAGTTTTTCCTGTTTGTGATGCTCCAGCTGCTGCACCGATTCAAGAAACCATAAAAAAAGCATTGGAAGCTTACCAACAAAAAGATTGGGAGCCTGCCAAGCGTTATTTTTTAGAAGCTATTCAGGCTTCTCAAGATTTGCCTTGTTTGGAACAGACGCGCTGGTTGCAGCGAAATGTACTGCGTACAGATTTCTCCAAAGGCGATTTTAATGCCTTTAATACTTATTATAAGCAGTTACTTGTGGCTAATGCACAGCCTAAAGATAAAGAGCAAGCCATTTTCAAGGGGCGATTGTGGTTGCTGGGAAGCAAGGCCGCCATTGTTCAACGCGATTGGGAGACGGCTAATCTACTGGCACAACAATCCGCTACCATACAAGAGGCCCAGCAAGCGTGGTTGCAAGCCATTCGGGCCAAGACAACTCAAGCAACGGTTGCCTATTATCAAGGGGATTATCAACCAATGGAAGCTTTTCTGGATCAAGCTTTTCAGTGGCAACAGGCGCATTTGAGAGATAATTTGGGTTCCTTGCAAAATATTATGAATTTATATGGTATCGTTTATTATGAAACAGGAGATTATGAAAAAGCGGCCCAGCGAACGTTACAAGCGATAGAAACGAACTTGCAGCAACCTATGGAGCAGCAAAACAAGCAAATATTGGCACAGTCGTATAATAACTTGGGTTTGTATTATATGGAATTGGGCGATATCTACAAGGCAAAAGATTATTGTAATAGTGCGTTGCAATTGTACCAACAACAAGAAAAATATATTGAGGCAGCGACTACCTATTTGAATTTGGGAGAATTTTTTGATCGCCAAGGGGAGCATGAACAAGCATTGCGTTATTACAAAAGAGGAAAGGTTTCTTTGAAAAAAAGTAAAACCAACCGAAAGGATAGAATTAACAGAGCGTTGGTGAGCTTGAACAATGGGATTGCTTTTTGTGCCATACAATTAAAAAATTATCCAATAGCCTTGGAGGCGTTGACCCAAAACTTGAAATTGCATGAGCAGGATGCCCCCAAAAAAGAAGAAACCTTGACCATTTTGGGCGATTATTATACCCAGCAACGCAATTATCATAAGGCCATTAATTATTATGAAAAAGCCTTAGAAAGCCATCAAAGTTTGCATGGAATGGCACATCCTCGAATAGCACAGGCACATTTGAGTTTGGCAAAATCGTATCAGCAGCAAGGAAATAATAGTGCTTGTGTACAACAACTGGAGGCCGCTGCACAGTCCTTGCAGGCAGGGGATAGCCTTACATTAGCACAATGGGGGACGGCAGAGATTTATCACCAAGTAGATGCCCATGCAGGCATTTGGTTAGAAATTTTGCAACAACAAGCCGATTTATTGTTAAAAAACAATGCGCTGGAAGCCGCTTATCAAACGGCTCAGAATGCCTTATTATTATTAGAAGCTCAACGCCAACAATTGCAGGAGAAAGATTCAAAACTATTCTTGCTTCAAACCATGCTGCCTACGTATGAAGTGGTGATTGAAACCGCCTTGCAACTGCATCAAAAAACGCAAGAAAGGCGTTACTTAGAAACTGCTTTTGCCGCATCGGAGCGCAGCAAAGCATTATTATTGCTGGATGCTTTGCGGGTAGAAAAAGCGCGTCAATTTGGGCAAGTACCTGATTCTTTGCTTCAAAAAGAACGCTACTGGAATCGTGCTGTAGTGTATCACAAAAAACAGTTGTCGGAAGCGAGTAGAAAGCGCGACAAAAAAGCCACGAGTTTGCACCAACAGCGTTTGTTGGATGCCAAACGAGCGTTGGAGAAATTGCAGGAGCAGTTTGAGAAAAATTATTCGGATTATTATCAGTTAAAATACAACGACCAAACGGCTTCTATAAAGGAAGTACAACAAGCATTGGATAAGGAGACCATTTTGGTGGAGTATTTTGTGGGGGAGAAAGCATTGTATATATTTAGTATAACCCAAGGTAAGACTTGGAGTACTATTCTAAAAAAAGAAAACAGTTTTGAAGTGGCGGTCAAGGCTTTGAGAACATTATTGGCAAATGCGGATGAGTGGGAAGGACAAGAAGAGCAACAAGTCGCTATCTTGGCACGATGTGCGCGCCGAGTTTATCAGCAATATGTAGAGCCAGCCCTGCCAGCTACTCCTTTAAAACGGTTGGTGGTGATACCTGATGGTTTGTTGACGTACATTCCTTTTGAGGTATTATTGACCCAGAAGCCCAATTATGAACAATTGCAATTGTCAACGTTGCCTTATTTGTTGAGAACATACAGTGTGAGTTACCATTATTCGGCTAGTTTGCATTTGTTGACACAACGGGCCGTTCCGACTACAGGTGGAATACTGGCTTTGGCTTCTTCTTATGATCCTAGTTTGGCCAATGATACCAGCCTTTCGAGTCGCCAGCAGCGCATTAGACGTGTGATGAAAGATTTGCCAGGCACCATAAAAGAGGTAGAGTTTTTGGAAGCACAATTTGTGGGCGATTATTATTATCGCAATGCTGCCAATGAAGCACAGTTTAAGCAACAAGTGAAGCAAAACGGATACAGTGTGATTCATTTGGCTATGCACGGTTTGGTTGATGAGGGGCAGCCCGATTATTCAGGCTTGTTGTTTACATATTCTTATGATAAAGAACAAGATGATATGTTGCATGCCTATGAATTGAGTTTATTGTCTTTAAAAACAGATTTGGTGGTTTTATCAGCTTGTGAGACAGGTTTTGGACGTTATGACCGAGGCGAGGGGGTGGTTAGTATTGGTCGGGGCTTTATGTATGCAGGTGCCCCTTCTTTGTTGTTGACACTTTGGCCGTTAAATGATGCGGCTAGTGTACCCATGATTTCTGCTTTTTACAAAGCCCTCCATGAAGGGGTTCCCAAAGATATTGCTTTGCAACAAACCAAGTTGGCATACTTAAGGGGAGCAAGTGGCCTGAGTGCTCATCCGTTTTTTTGGGCACCTTTTATACAATTGGGCAATGCAGAGCCGATTATACTCCAAAGTTATTGGGCGTATTACAAATGGGCGATCGTCGGTATTGTATGGTTGTTGATTGGAGTGGCATATGGGTATAGTAGATACAGAAAGACGACGGATTAGAAGAGGATAGAATACCAATTAATTCAAATCGCTTAGTACAAGTAGTTGGTTATTATTTCTATATGAAAACTGTTAAAATGTATATAATAAATGGAAAATGAAACGTCTTCTATTATTTTTGATGCGTTGGTGCACCATCGTCGCGCGGTGCGTGTTTTTAATCAAGAAGAACCTTTTGATCAAGCGGTAGTGCGTCGTAGTTTGGAACGAGCTATCTTGTCGCCCAATAGTAGCAACATGCAGTTGTGGGAGTTTGTGCATGTACAAGATCCCAACGTACTAAAAGCATTGGCACCTATTTGCCTTCATCAACAAGCTGCTAGAACTGCTAGATCTATTGTGGCTATTGTTGTCCGAAGAGATTTGTGGCCAGAGCGTTGTGCTGCTGTTATTGCTCAACAAAAGGAAGTGTTTAGGAAAGAGGGAAATGGAATTTTAACGGCTAAACACAAAAAATTATTAAAATATTGGGAAGTAAATATTCCGCGTTTGCACAAGAGTGGACTGGGAATTTGGGATATGGCCAAACAACTCCTTACTTGGAGTGTAGGTTTGCAAAAACCTACTATGCGTTCGGTTACTAGTCGTGCCATGCGCCTTTCTGCTCATCGTTCGGCAGCCTTGGCTGCACAGACATTTATGTGGAGTATTGCTGCGGAGGGCTACGATACTTGCCCAATGGAGGGTTATGATGAGAACCGAGCTAAAAAACTACTTCGATTGCCCCCCAAAGCCGAAATTTCTATGCTAGTGGCTGTTGGTAAACGGCTTCCAAAAGGAATATATGGCCCCAGATTGCGCCTTCCTTTTGAGGACGTATACACTGTTTTGTAAGGAGATTTTATTGGAGTATAAAGTATCGATAGAGTCCCTAATTGGTAAAGGTAAAACGTTAGCATTTGCTTCTTTTTTACAAAAAAAATAGATACAAAATAAAATAGCTTAATTTTCTATATAATCATTGAAATCAGCTAGATAGAATTTTCTTATGAAGTAGTATGATGAATAAAGAAAGATTAATTTTTGATTGACATCAATTCTGTTTATTTTGTTGTTCTATTAATTGATGTTAAAAATATTGCGTGCGACAGGCTTTTAGATGGCTGCGATTTATTTATCTAAATAATTTTGATGTTTATCGCAAGATGTTTCTGCCAAAAAGAAAATGATTTCATTGTAATAATTTATTATCTTACTATTTTGCCGTTGAGGCCATAATCAGGTCATCATTAACTGTGTACTCCAACAGTTGGGGGAAAGACTTGAATGAATCTATCACCACATGATAAAATATGTGTTTATAATAGTACTACTCGTATGGGGTGTTGTTGGTAATGTAACAGGACAATCGTTTTCTGCAAAATTGAGAAAAATTTCTGTAGAGGATGGCTTGTCTAATCGCTTTGTTAGGCGTACCTTTCAAGACTCCAAAGGGTTTATTTGGTTGGGAACCAATTATGGGCTCAATCGTTATGATGGATACAATTTTCGTTTGTTTACCAAAGAAAATCAGAATTTACCCAGCAATCGAATTTTTCAGATGTATGAAGATGCAGATACTTGCATGTGGGTACGGTTTTCTAATGAGGGTAAAGCTCCATTGCCAGAGATTAGTATTATCAATCTCAATACATTAGAGATCTTATCTTTTGAGGAAAAATTTGCAGAGACATTCCCTATACAGCAACAAGATATTTTTGAGATTTATCAGGTAGCTCCTTCTTCTATTTTTATTGTAACCAAGTCACGCCAAGTTTACGAATATCAGAAAGGCAAACGGTTGGTTTTACGATTTATTTTGCCTTATCCCAATTATACTCTTACCAGTATAAAAGTATCACCAGAAGCAATTTGGGTGGTTGGAGTAGGGTATATTTTGGAGTATGATCGTCAGGGGAATTTGCAGGAAGAGGAATTGGTGCCTTTTCAATCGGTACTGAGTATACACCAGAACGATGAAGGAGGGCACTTGGAGGGTTTTGCCCGTTATTTGCAGAACGATAGTTTGTTTTATTTTTCTAAGAAAGCCCAAAAATCAGTAGAGTATGGCTCCCCTAAGTATGTCTCTACTAAAATACAGACGCTTAATCCTACTAGTAATATTTGGCAAGCTCCCAATAGATTGCTTTGGTACCATGACTTTTACCGATCGTGTATATACAACTCCAAAGGAGAATTAATTTATGATTTTGTAGATCATTTTGACCCCTCTGTGCTTCAAGGAATCTTTCATATATTCTTTGATAATAATAACAATGCTTGGATAGGAACTACAGATGGTGTTTATATTCTTACGATAAGCAACAATCGTTTTTATAGTTATTTGGATGAGAATGAGTTTTTGCCAGATAGTGAACGACATGTTGTACATGGCATTATTGAGCACAATGATTATTTGTATACCAATACCAAATCAGGACGCAAACGCATCAATTTATATACGGAAGAAGTAGAGTTATTGGAGCATTATATGGTAGAAGAAGATTTTGGGCGATTGCCCGAAGAGACTTCTATGAAGGATAGCAAAGGGAATATATGGTTTTGCGGGAGTCAAAATAGTGTCCAAAAATACGACCCTGTAACCGATAGCATAATTAATATTCCTTGCAAACATGCTATTCCAACAACCGTTACAGATTATGAAGATAAGAACCTGATTTTGTATGAGGACAGACAAGCTCGGGTTTGGTTAGGGACTCAAAAAGGATTGTATTATTTAGATACCTTGCATCAAGCTTTTATCAAGTTTCATGCTTATTCTCAATGTGCCGAACTCAATCGAAGTGCTGTTTATACAATTTTGGAAGATACGAGTAGTAGTATGCTTTGGGTGGGAAGTAGTACTGGACTGTACCAATATGATTATACACTAGGTCATTTTACCTACCATTATAGTACGGCCTTGGCAACACCCTATTATTTGCCAGCAGATCATATTTATGCCTTACACAAAGAAAAAGAACGCAATGTTTTGTGGTTAGGTACCTTAGAAGGCGGCTTAATAAAATGGGAGCCGAATACCGGCGACTATGAGCATTTTACAGTAGCTAATGATTTGCCAGACAACACCATATACGGCATTCTAGAAGATGATCGCGATCAATTGTGGATGAGTAGTAATCACGGCTTAATGTGTTTTCACAAAAGAGATCACACCTGTATTCGTTACCTCTCTAGAGAGGGCATTACTACCGAACAGTTTACAAGAGCTGCTTATCACAAGGCCAAAGATGGGCGTTTTTATTTTGGTAGTGAGAATGGGGTGGTCGCGTTTTATCCACAGGATTTTGAAGATTCCGATTCTAGTGGCATTCCATTTCATGTTCTAAAGTATGAGTGCCTGACAGATGCTGACAAAGAAATGCAGGATAGAACAGCAGATTTGGTTAATAGAGGAAGAATACTGCTTCAACCACAAGACTTATTTTTTAGGGTTAGTTTCTCTTTGTTAGATTATCGCAACCCCGATCAGAATAAATATTATTACATGATTGAGGGAACTGGTCAAGGGATGCAAAAAATGTCGGGCAATGAACTGAGAATTAATAAACTGCCCTTTGGAAATTATAAACTAATCATCAAGGCAAAGGGGCCTTATGACAGGTGGACTAAGAACACCATTGTTATTCCTATAAACGTGCCTGCTCCATTTTACAAAACCATTCTATTTAATACTTTAATGGCTTTTCTATTATTTGCCATTGTGATAGGAGGGGCGCGGATTTATGTTATTAATAATAGGCGTAAGAAATTGTACTTGGAGCGTGAAATTGCCAATAGAACCCAGAAATTATTGGAGCGCGAACAAGATTTGCTCAAAGCCAAGGAAGAAGCCGAAAAATCATCTCATGCCAAGGCTGAATTCTTGTCCATCATGTCGCATGAGATTCGGACACCTATGAATGCAGTGGTCAATCTAACTAATTTCTTGTTGGAAGATAGCCCTGCGGTGCGCCAAGTCGAAAACCTCAATATCTTAAAATTTTCAGCCAACAACTTATTGGCAATTATTAATGATGTACTGGATTTTAATAAAATAGAATCGGGAAAAGTAGAGTTTGAAGCTATTGATTTTGATTTGCTAAAGTTACTGGATAGTATACGATACAGCATGGCCGTTAATGCTCGTAAAAAGAACATTAATTTTATGTTGGAGACCGATATCAAACTGTCCAATATGCTGGTGGGCGATCCCAATCGATTGACACAAATCCTCAACAACCTTATTAGTAATGCGATTAAGTTTACTGACAAAGGCTGGGTAAAGTTACGATTGCAGTTGTTAGAGGACAGCGAGGGTAGTATCACCCTGAATTTTGCCGTTCAAGATACAGGTATTGGTATTTCGCCAGAACAAAAATTGTATATTTTTAATATGTTTACACAAGCTGCATCTGATACAACCAGAAAGTATGGTGGTACAGGGTTGGGCTTGGCGATTACAAGACGTTTGTTGCAATTACAGGATTCGGAAATAGAGTTGGAAAGTATAGTAGGAGAGGGTTCTACGTTTTCATTTGTGCTAAAATTTGGCAAAGGGGCTATCGTAGAACAAAATCCACTGGGTGGAAGTACGGTCAAAAATGAGAAACGCGACTTATCTGGAAAACATATTTTGGTGGTAGAAGACAATACCGTTAACGTATTGGTGGTCAAACGCTTTTTGCAAAAATGGGGGGTCAAATTTGTACATGCAGCAGATGGACTAGAAGCACTCAAGAAAATTGATGAATATTTCTTTGATTTGATTTTAATGGATATCCATATGCCCAATATGGATGGTTATGAAGCATCCAAAGCCATTCGAAAACGAGACAGTTCTTACTATCAACGCATTCCTATCATTGCCCTCACTGCTTCTGCTCTAATGGATAACAAAGAAAAAGTTTATGATGCGGGTATGAATGATATTGTGGTCAAGCCGTTTAAACCAGCTGAACTTTACCGAATTCTAACGCAATACATCAACTAAATTTATGTACTGGTTGAATACAGAATTAGTTTTTCCTGATCCTAGATACGCCCCAGAAGAAGGATTGTTAGCTGCAGGTGGAGACCTTTCGCCACAGCGTCTATTAATGGCCTACCAGTACGGTATTTTTCCTTGGTATAATGAGGGAGAGCCTATCTTGTGGTGGTCGCCTAATCCCCGATTTGTGCTATACCCAAGTGCGATTAAGGTTTCCAAAAGTATGCGGCGTATACTGCGTAAGGGAACATTTGAAGTGCGATTTGATACGGCATTTGATTTGGTGCTCCAAAATTGTGCTGCTATTGAACGAGAAGGGCAAAATGGAACATGGCTTATTCCTGAAATGCAGATGGCTTACCAAAAATTGCATGAGTATGGCTATGCACATTCGGTAGAGACTTGGCAAAACGGGGAGTTGGTTGGCGGCCTATATGGGGTGTCTTTGGGGCGTTGTTTTTTTGGAGAATCCATGTTTGCTAAAGTTTCTAATGCCTCTAAGGTTGCTTTGATTACCTTGGCCCAACAATTGGATAAGCGTGGGTTTGAACTGATTGATTGCCAAGCAGAAACCAAGCATTTGGCTAGTATGGGAGCTGATTTTATACCCCGTGCTTCTTTTTTAGATTTTCTAACCAACAACCGAGCCTACTCTACCCACCAAGGTGCTTGGATACAGTGGTCACAAGAGCTATCCTAGTTGTTATAATAATAACCCCATTTCTAAGGAACTATTTGGTATAATTTTCGTAAATTTGCGGAGATTTATCGCTCTAGCCAATGTGTTTTGGGCTATTCATATGCAATAAATTATTGAACACCAAACAACTTAGACAAGATAAGATAATGGGAAAAATAATTGCAATTGCCAACCAAAAAGGTGGGGTAGGAAAAACAACAACAGCTATTAATTTATCGGCTAGTTTAGCAATTTTGGATTACAAAATTTTGCTGATAGATGCTGACCCTCAGGCTAATGCAACTACAGGAATTGGTATTCCAGAAAATGCTTCTGAACACAATCTATACGATTGTCTCATCAATGAAGTGCCTCTAAAAGATGCCATCGTAACGACCAAAACACCGGGCCTAGAACTCGTTCCAGCACACATCAATTTGGTGGGTGCTGAAATTGAATTGATTAATCGTTTTAGAAGAGAGTTTGTACTCAGAGAATTACTCAAGGGGGTAGAGGATGCCTATGATTTTATAATCATTGATTGTTTGCCTTCTTTGGGTTTGGTAACCGTTAATGCTTTGACGGCTGCTGATTCTGTATTAATTCCCGTTCAGTGCGAGTATTTTGCCTTGGAGGGATTGGGTAAATTGATGAACACCATTCGCCAAGTAAAATCACAATTAAACCCCGAATTGGATATTGAGGGTATTTTACTCTCTATGTATGATGCCCGTTTGCGTTTGGCCAAGGAAGTGGTGCAAGAGGCGCGTCGTTTCTTTAGTACGCGTGTATTTAATACGATTATTCATAGAAATTCACGTATTGCCGAAGCACCAGGCGAAGGAATGCCCGTAGCAATGTATGATGCTTCCTCAAAAGGGGCGATTAATTTTCTGAATTTGGCTCAAGAGGTATTAAAGAAAAATGATATGAAAGTTAAGGGAACCAACAAAGCATCCAATTCTAAAAAAACGACCAACAAAAAATCTTAACACAGCAATGGTATGCAGTAGATGCTGCTGGCATTGACCGTCTTTCTATCGTCCTAACCCATGATTTTTAGCAGTATTACCTTTTTACTGTATTTCCTTCCTGTCTTTTTACTCTTCTACTTTATCAGTAGTAAAGAGCATAAGAATACCATACTATTATTGTTTAGCCTCTTGTTTTACAGTTGGGGGGCACCGCAATTTATAGGCATACTCTTGGCTTCTACTATTGTAGATTTCTACTTGGTGCATCATCTACACCATACAGAAGCCCCTCAAAAAAGAAAACTGTTATTGGGGCTGTCTATTTCCCTCAATTTGGGTCTGTTGGCTTATTTTAAGTATGCCAATTTCTTTTTGGAGAACACCAATGTTGTGCTAGATAGTTTTGGGCAGACGGCCATTAGTTGGGAAACAATCTTACTGCCTATTGGGATCTCTTTTTATACCTTTCAGACATTGACGTACTCCATAGATGTGTATAGAAAGGTACATGCACCACTACAACGCGTACAGGATTATGTCCTGTATATCATCATGTTTCCACAGCTTATTGCAGGGCCTATTGTCCGTTTTAATACCATTGCAGATGAATTGGTAGATCGAACATCCAGTTATGATGACCGTTTGTTAGGTTTTATTCGATTTTGTATTGGATTGGCCAAAAAAGTATTGATTGCCAATGTACTAGGTGCTGCCGTAACCGATGTGTTGGGCACTGACCCAACCTTGATTGCTTGGCATACGATTGATACGCCAATTGCTTGGTACTGCTTATTGGCCTACACCTTTCAGTTGTATTTTGATTTTTCGGGCTATTCGGATATGGCTATAGGATTGGGGCGCATGATGGGTTTTAGCTTTCCTGAGAATTTTGACAACCCCTATGTTTCGCGAAATATTACCGAATTTTGGAGGCGTTGGCATATCACCTTGGGGGCATTTATGCGGGAGTATTTGTATATTCCTTTGGGTGGATCTAGAGTATCAACAGGTCGTATGTACTTCAATTTGTGGTTCGTATTTTTGATGTCTGGTTGGTGGCATGGAGCTTCTTGGAATTTTGTATTGTGGGGAGCGTATCACGGTTTCTTTTTGATTATAGAACGGGTGTTTTTGCTTAAAACCTTTGCTAAGTTGGGAGCTTTTGGCAATGTTTGGAGCTTGGTTTACTGCTTCTTTATTGTGATGATGGGCTGGGTCTTGTTTTTTATAGAAGATTTGAGTGCTGTAGGCTTGTTTTATGAGCAATTATTTGCCTTTGATTGCCGTTTGGAGCTGCCTTATACTAGGGAGTTTTATATGGTATTAGTGGTGGCCCTTATTTTTGCTTTCTGGACTTTGGTGCCGCCTTTCAAACGTTTTCACGATTGGTTTTTCTTTGGCACATATTCTACCCAACAAATTTTGGTGCTGTATTTGGTGGCACTGGCACTCCTTTTCTGCTCGATCGCTTCTATTGCTGCTGGTGATTTTAATCCGTTTATTTATTACCGATTTTAATCTAAGAATTTTATTAAAATAGGTCTTGTACACTCCAATTCAAAGGTGTTGGATTCGTTTACGATGTGGATTAAAGAATAATTTGGCGATCAATTTTTAGAATTATTCCTGTTTTATCAAAGAACTCATCTTGAGATTCTTGGTAAATAATTGCTGCACGATGTTTTTTGTTGCAGATTTGTGCATTGATATTTTTAGAATTAATAGTTGGATTGTCGTTTTTAAAAATAGCAATGGTTGTTGCCAATTGTTGCTTGCCTTTTTTGCGCCAATCTTTATTGATTAACTTACAATCTTTCAATTCTACAAATTTGTAATAATTATTTACAACTAATAAGCCATCACAACGACTTTCTTCTTTTTGAGCATCACTGGTTTTTTGTATTTCAATACAATGATCTATAGCATAAAAATCTACGTTCTTTTCATCTTTATTAAATACAGTAGCAATCCAGTTGGCTTCATTATTTCCATCTTCCGAGAGATAGGCAGGCACCTCAGAGGGAGGTGGATCATCGCAAATGCCAAAAACTTTTGCAGCAGATTGCTCGTGACATTCAGAGATAAAAAAGTCTATTGCCATTTTTGCTGCAATTCTAATAAGTCCGTAAATAAATCATTAGCCTCCATCATGGCTTCATTGAGGTCATTATCTTCCGTTGGAAAACCTCGTTGGCTTTGGATATTGCGAATACTTCCATCTGTACCCATTTGGTACAAAGAAAGCTCCTCAGCGGCAATAGTTGCCTCTAGTGGAATTAGTTGTTGGAGTTGTTGTTGTGCAACTGTAGCTTTTTCCTTGGGTAGTTGTGTAATCAATTGTTGGATTTGATGCCCCTTGATAGCAAGTCCTAAGTATCCCAATAAATAAAGACTATGGGTGGTTAATACTAGGCGATCTTGAGGGTGTTGGTTTTTGTAGCCAATCAAAGAAAAGAGCAATTGTTTTTGAGAACTAGGATAAAGATTTTGTTCCAATTCTTCGACCACATTGATAAAACTATTGTATTGCAATTGATCCTGAACTTTGGTTGTTGCCCATTCCTTTTGCCATGTTATAGGAGATTGGTCTATGATTTTCTCCAATTGTGCTTTTTGTCTTAAGCTTATTCTAGTGGTAGCAACATTCACTTCTTTGTCAATTTCACTGGCCAAATAACGCGTAACCAAGTACAATGGAGTCATAGACTGAAAACCACTCGAAGCATTTAGTAAATCAATTTCGTAATCCTGTCCAACAATATAAGACGTATCGGAATTAGGATTGTAACGAAACTTAATGTCACTAACAGGAAGCTTGATTTCTGCTCTAATACTCTTTTTGGCAGCACTATATTCTACCAAAAAAGTAAAAAGTGGAGCAGGGAGCAAATTGATGGTATCAGCCTTATCTATTGCACTTACAAAATTGCGCTCGGCAGGCACATACATGATCTTGGGATAATGATAAACAGTTGTTTCTTGTAATATTGCTTCGGTCTGATTTTCTTGACCATTGTATTTGATATGGTAGGCGGTTCCTTGATATTCTATTTCCGATTTTTCGGATAAGTAACGCTCTATTCCGTAATAGGCAAGATTGTTTTTGAAGCCATTGCGACTATTGAATTGGGCAATGGAGAAATCACCACGCATGAGTACTTTTTCTAACCATGCTAAGGTCGAATACAATTTGGCTATGGTACTTTTGCCCGAACCCTGATCTCCAATAAACAAGGTCACACCCTTGAATTCAATAAATTCATTTTCTCCTGTCAACCCCTCTTTAATAGGCCCTACATGTTTTACTTTTATTCTTGCCATACCAATTCTCAGAAAACAATTAATGATTCATTTTGTCAATCTGCAAAGTACAAAAAAAAGAGTAAAGCAACTTTATTACCACATAGATACTGCACGTAGCTTTGGTATTTTCAGAATAGAAATTGTTCAGAGATTGAAAGAGTTGTATCTTGCTGTTCTGTTCTAAAAACAAATAGGCTATGGACAACAACAAGTATTTAGGGATGCTATCAGGAAGTATGCTGGTCATTTTATTCTTGCCCTTATTGCAAGGTTTTTTTGGATTTTGGAAGGAGGCACCACTTCAGGGAGCCTTTGAAAAAAAGGAAGCGATAGATTGGTCAGTCGAAGATTGGTTATCGGGGGATTATCAAAGCGCGAAGGATGCACAGCTTCGGCAGCAGTTTGGGGGCAGCACTTGGGCGGTACGTTGGCACAACCAGTATTGGTATAGCCTTTTGGGAATGGCGACCAATACCAACTTGGTGTTGGGAAAGGATAATTACATTTTTGAGAAGATATACATTGATGAAGTAGAAGGAAAAAACTATGTAGGAGATGCGGCATTGCAAATGACAGCCAATTATTTGGCGTTTATTCAGCAAAAAATGGCAGAAAGAGGCCAGTTATTAGTGACCGTTCTGGCTCCCAACAAAGCCCGTTACTATCCCGATTATCTTCCTGAAGGGGTGCAGGTCGAAGAGGTGGTGACCAATTACAAGGTGCTGCGGCAGAAGTTAAAAGCCCAACAAGTAAATGTACTGGATGTAGAAGCTTGGTTTATGGAGGCTAGAGCAACCGCCGAATATCCCTTGTTTCCAGCGTATGGCACCCATTGGAGCGTTTATGGAATGGCCTTGTTTGTAGATAGTTTGGTCCATTATATTGGAGACAAAACCAATCGCCCTGTGGCACAATTGGTCATAGATAGCCTCTGGATGAGCGCGGAACTCCAAGAGCCTGACAATGATTTAGGCGAATTGCTCAATGTAGCTTGCCCATTGCCTGCGGCACCAATGCCCTATTACAAGGCACATTTTGAGATGAATGAACAAACCTTTAAGCCCCGTTTATTGGCTATTGGAGATAGTTTTTGGGGTACGTATAGCTTTAGAGAACAGTTATCCAAAGCGTGCTTTACCAATCCTGAGTATTGGTATTATTACAAAACGATGTTTCCGAGTGGCAATACTCGGCAAGAGAATGATAGAGCTGCATTTGACGAACAAGATGTTATCATCATAGAAGTCACCACAGGCAATATTCCAAATTTTGGTTGGGGAGCCTTGAGCGATCTTAGAAACCATTACAATACCATTGATAATATTTATGTGGAGCGTATGGAAAAAAAGATACGAGGCGATGCCGCTTGGCTGGCTGCTATAACTGCCAAGGCCAAAGAACGGGGGCTTTCGACCGATGAAATGATAACATTGGATGCTCAATATATGGTCAAGGAGGAGTTGAAACTCGCCCTAAAAGATCGCTCAAAAGTGTGTGAGGATATTTGATGTGATCTGCTGCACGTAAAAGTTTGGTTGTTTTTGAAGAGTTGTTTTGGTAGATCACTAACATGGAGTTGGTTATCAACTAAAACAACTACAATAGAGGTTATCGCAAAATGCAATGTACGCCAATAAAAATACGGATAATCTTGCTTCAAAAACTGCGTTTACATGAACCCCTTCGGGGCTCATGTACCTAAAATCTAGTAGGAGTATATGGTTAACAAGCTCTAAGAACTTGATACCATTCGTTTCGCAATAATGTCTAATAGAAGATCTATTTAATCCATTGACGAAGCATGATTGGAATAATCAGCAAGTCACAAACTAAAGCAGAAATTAAGGTAGAACTGATGAGTATACCAATGGTAATGGCAGGCGGATTGACAGACACCAGAAGACTGAGGAAGCCAAAGAATAAAATGATGGTGGTGAGGCAGATGGCCTTTCCTGTTTCTACCAAGGTGATTCCAATGGCCGCTTCGGTATCCATGCCTCGCTCTTTGCACAGCTTAAACTTGCTCAACAAATGAATGGTGTCATCGACAGCAATGCCAAAAATAATAGCAAAAACAATAGCCACTCCACCCTCTAGAGGCGTACCTGAAAAGCCCAAAATAGCCGCTGCAATCATCAAAGGTAAAACATTGGGTATAAGTGTGATAAACAGCATTTTCATATTCCTGTAAATAAAAGCAATGATGATGCTAATGAGCAAAATGGCAAAAAACAACCCTTGCAATAAAGAATCTCGGATGTACTCGGAGTTTTTATCAATAATAATTCCTGTTCCTGTAAAACGGGTTTGAATGATAGATGGATCAATGTTTTCGGCCATCCAATCCTCGCTTGCTGCTCTGATTTCTGTAATTTTGTTGGCACCCACATCCAATACCTTGGCCGAAATTCGCGCTTGTTTCTTGTCACGACTTACCAAAACTCCAAAATCATCGCGCTTGCTCAGTCGTTTGGCAAATTTTCGATAGCTGTTAAAGGTTTTTTCATTCTTAGGAAAAACATAAGCCTCTTGTCGATTGCTGTTGTAGGCTTGATTGATAGATTTGTATAGGCTGGTAATAGAAGTCATAGATTTGACCGCAGCATATTGCTTAAAAAAGGTTTCGATTTTGTCCATTTCCTTGAGTACCTCATAATCATTGACGGTGTAATCCCCTTGAATATTAACAGCAATCTCAAAGGGGCGAAAACCACTAAACTCGCGTTCAAAGAATAAAAAATCTTCCGTTACCGCTTGGCCTTTGGGTAGTATTTTTATCAATTGGGTATTGGTAGAAACCAAACTAATGCCCCAACCACAAAGGGCAAATAAGGCCACAAAACCAACTAGAATCGGCTTTTTATGACTAATCGTAATACCTTGCACCCATTGCATTAAGCCAATAAAAATACTAGGTTTTTCTTCTGGCCGAATAATCTTGTCCTTGTGAAAAATAGCTAAGAACGTAGTGGTAAATATCAAGACACAACCATAAGCAATCATCACCCCAAGAGCAGCATTCACGCCAAAACTACGAATGGGAATTAGGCGACTGGTAACCAAGGATAAAAAACCTATTGCGGTAGTGGTAGAGGTCAGAAAAATAGACAGTCCAATCTCTCGAATGGTGATTTGAATGGCTTCAAAACGGGGTTTCCCCTTCTGCAATTCATCAATATATTTGGACATGACATGCACCACATCGGAGGTAGCTACAATGATCATGATAATAGGATACAACAAGGCCAAGGTATCTAATGGTCGGCCCCAAGCGCCCAATATTCCAATAAAAATTAACAAGCCTACCAAGATGGAAATCAAAGCAATAGCAATACCCCAGACCCGACGAAATAGCACCAACATGGTGAGAAAAACCAAAAGAATAGAAATAATGGTGGCTAGGATGAATTCGCGAATCTGTAGGCGTACAATTTCTGTTTGAAAGTAGGTTCTACCTAGCAAGTGATAGTCCTCAAATTCATGCTCGGCCAATAAACGTCGCACATTATCAATCAATGCAGTAGCCCCTGTTTGTCCCAAATTGTCTACTGTTTTGAGCACGACCACCAATGTCTTGGCATCTTCCGAAATGAGATTGTTGACTAAACGTTCATCGTTGAGAATGCGTTGCTTATCGCGGGCATAGCGGCTGGTGTCTTCCAAGTGCAGGGCAGGAATAGCCGTGAAACCTGTAAAGGGGTTTTTGACGGGGTATTCTACCTGCAACAATGATTGGGCAGAAATCACAGGATTAACCACCGTAATGGAATCGCCTGTGAGGCTGTCCAATACTTTGGTACTCGCTGCCTTGGGGCCAGCCTCTATAGACATGCGTCGTGCTGCCAACGAAAAATCAAGTACTCGTTGCAAATAAGGTTGATCAAAGACTCCATCTTCTTTGGGTAAGGCCACCAACAAATAAATGTCGTCGGGCTCAAATTGCTCTTTGAATTCCAAAAAGAACTCTAAATCTTCATCTCCTTGTGGAAAAAATTGCTCGAAATCAAATTCAAATTGTAAGCGATTGACCGCTAAGAATGCACCTAAAATACTGAGCAAAATAAAAGAAGGGAGGATGAACTTGGGATACTTGACAAACATGTTGGTGGTTGAGTAGTAAGTAGTGATTCAAGAAATGAAGTTGTTTAAGTAGGTGCAAAAAAGAATCGTTTTTTAGTACGAAAACTTTTTTAAGACTACTTGAAAATGGAATTGTGCTCATTAGCGACATTAGGCTAACCGAGCAACGCGAGTTCATGTCAATAAATTTAAACAACTTCAATGCCCACGTACTTAATTAAAAATATAGCATTGGGTTTTATAACAACAGAATAAGTCTTGGGTTTAGGCAAGGGATTATTGTTTGAGAATTTTCTTTTCTTTGTAAGTGTACCAACAAAAATAGACAGATGCAAGCCTATATCCAAACAACACCCGAAGGAGATTATTTTAATGTGAATGCTTATGTCGCAGCAGATGGCTTTCGGCAATTAGGATGGGAGGTTATCAAATTTGAAAAAGTAGAAGCTTTAACCACTGCCGATCCTGCTGCCATATTGGTGGGAGGCATTGGGATAGTGCGAAAACGCTTGCAGCAATTGGGTATAGCACATGGTTATGAAATAGAATATCCAGCCGCATTACAGCCTTTCTTAAAAAGAAAAGTGTGGCAATCTACCTTGCAAGAAGTGATTCAACAAGGGCAAAAGGATATTTTTATTAAGCCTGTACAGACCAAACTTTTTAAAGGAAAGGTAATCCGACGGTTTGGAGATTTTATTGGCCTTAAATACGAAGAAGAAGTGCCTGTATGGTGCTCGGAGGTGGTAGAATTGGTAACCGAGTGGCGTTGTTTTGTTCGATATGGCGAACTCTTGGATGTAAGACGTTATGCAGGGGACTGGGACAGTCGGCTAGATTTAGAAATCGTAAAAGCGGCCATTGCCGCCTATAAGGAGCAACCTGCTGCTTATGGATTAGATTTTGGCGTAGATGCACAAGGGGAACATTACTTGGTGGAGGTCAATGATGGACATAGTTTGGGAACCTATGGCACTTGGCCCATATCGTATGCTAAATTTTTATCGGCACGTTGGGCAGAATTGACCAAGACCGAAGATTTGTTGAATTTTTAGATAAGTAACCGTACGGTGGGTTATTACCTATCCTCCCAATTCTAATAAAACTCTAAAACAACGTTAACAATAAGTCCTCTGTTTGCACGGGTTGTGAAAATCTGCTATCTTGGCAGTGCTTATCCACTCCGATTTATTGATTTGTTTTGCATTTCTTGTTTTATGCCAACTGCTACTACCGCTTCCTCTAGTTTTACCAAATTTCGCCAGCCTATGGTTTGGATGAGTTTGGCCGTGTTGTTATACGGCTTGGGCGTGGCTGCTTTGTTGGGGGTGTATGCACAAAATTGGTTGGTGCAGGCAAGGCAATCGGTGTCTTTTTATGCCGAATTAAAAGATAGGGCCAAGCAGGGGGATGTTTTTGCTTTTCAGAAAAGCTTAGAAGAACATCCAGCCGTGCAGCAGGGGAGTGTGCAGTATATTGATAAGGTGCAAGCATTGAAGGATTGGGAGGAGGAAGAAACGGGCATTGCCAAAGAGGATTTGCTCATAGCAGGGCAAAATCCCTTGCCCAATGTACTGGTATGGGCCTTGTCGGGAGATTATGAGGGGGAATTAAACACAGTGGTTGGCCCTTGGAAAGAAACAATAGTGGTGCAAGAATTGGCCTACAATGATTTGCCTTTACAAGCATGGCAACAAAGCATTCGCCAAGCAGAGGGTTTTCTAATACTGTTGTTATGTCTTTTGGTAGCAGTGGTGTATGTATTGTTAAGAAACAATAGTAAATTGGCGCTTCGAGAGGCATTGGCTCAGAAAAAAGCAACGCTCCAAGAATTGCAAACCGCTTATCAACGGCAGAGTTGGCGCAAGGGATTGGTCAGTGCATTGGTGGCAATAGTGGCTCTATGGGGCACTCGATTTTGGTTGGAAAAGGATTGGCAAAATTTGGCTATCAGCCAATTAGAATTTTGGACCAGTCTCATTTCGGGCTTGCTTTTATTGGGGGGATTGGTGCTGCCTTGGTTAGCGGCGCGTGGGACTTTAATTGCAGAGAAATAAATTAAGTTATAGATACCTAAGGGTTCGTGTTCTTACAAAGAACTTTTTAAAACAGAATAAATCAACAACATGGCAAAAGGAGACAACAAAAAAGCAACTCGTCATACGAGTGCTGCTCCCAAAGAGTTATTATTTTCTAAGCAAAACTACATTATTATTGGTGTGGGGTTGGCATTGGTTATTATAGGACTATTTTTGATGTCTGGTGGACAGAACGGACCAGATGAGTGGGCGGCGGATGAAATTTACAGCTTTAGAAGAATTACACTAGCTCCATTGGTGATTTTAGGTGGCTTAGGCGTGGTGGTGATCGCTATTTTCAAATCTTCTGGCAACGAAGAAATGACCAATTTGGAAGCAAAGTAATAATCGAAATCTACTAGGCATTATTTAAATTTAGACAACAACTATGGATTGGTTAGAGGCATTGATTTTGGGCATTATTCAAGGCTTGACAGAGTATTTGCCTGTCAGCAGCAGTGGCCATTTGGAACTGGCAAAAATCATGATGGGTATTGAATTACAGGATGAGAACGATCCGTTTGGAATTACTTTTAATGTAGTGCTGCATTTGGCTACGGTTTTGAGTACTTGGGTGGTTTTGCGCAAAGAAATTGCCGATTTATTCAAGGGTTTGTTGCAGTTTAAATTGAATGAGGAGTTTTGGTATGCGGTTAAGATTGTAGTGTCTATGATTCCTGCTGCGGTAATTGGAATTTTGTTTGTGGATGAGATAGATGCAGCGTTTACAGGTTCTGCCTTATTGGTAGGCCTAATGCTTTTGCTAACAGGGGCTTTGTTGTTCTTGGCGGATAAAGCCAAACCTAGTATGGGCAAAGTAGGCATTAAAGAGGCTATTTTGGTAGGACTGGCTCAGGCGGTAGCCCTTGCCCCAGGGATTTCTCGTTCTGGAGCAACCATTTCTACTTGTGTTTTATTAAATATTGACAAGGAGCGTGCTGCTCGTTTTTCTTTTTTGATGGTAATGCCATTGATTGTAGCCAAGGTGGCCAAAGATGCTTTAGATGCTAAGTTTGCCTTGCAGGCAGATGCATTGTTGCCTATGGGTTTGGGTTTTGTGGCAGCTTTCTTGGTAGGACTGTTTGCTTGTACTTGGATGATTAATTTGGTGAAGCGTGGGCAATTGGTCTACTTTTCGCTTTACTGTTTTGTGATAGGTTCATTGGCTATAGCTTATGATCTTTTTATTGCAGTATAATAGACATTATTACGAATAGCTTTGCAGCGAAAAAAGCATCTTTTCCCCTCACTCATCGTTAAAAATTAATTCCATAGCGCTGCTATGAACTAAATTTTTGCCTTGATTGATGAAAAAATCTCACTTTTTAATCTCTATACAACTCCATTCGTAATAATGTCTAATAGCTATCATTATTATTTTGTGGTTGGTTGATCCTATTGGTAAATAGCCATAAAAAATTAATCTATGTAGTATGACCTTTTTTCGTCTAACGATCGGCCTGTACTTTGTTGTTTTGGCAATAATGGTACAAGCACAACCCGATCCTTTAACCTTGCGTAATGCTTCTTTTGAAGGTGTTCCACACGATGCCGTAACTCCAGCCCAGTGGCAAGCTTGTGGACTGGATTCGTCGCCCGATATTTTGCCTGGCCCTTGGGGGGTGTACCAAAAACCTACCCACGGCAAGAGCTTTATGGGATTGATTACTAGAGAAAACAACTCCTGGGAAGCAGCAGGCCAACAACTTTCCAAACCTCTCCAAAAAGATAATTGTTACAAAATTAAAGTAGACTTGGCACGCTCTCCTGCTTATGCGGGCTACAACAAACCTACTTGTCTACGTATTTGGGGCTGCAAAAATGCTTGCAGTCGCGATGAACTATTAGCCGTATCTCCTGCGGTAGATCATTATGAGTGGAAAACCTATGAATTTATTTTTGCTCCCCTCCAAAATTACGATTACATCATCATTGAATGTTATTACCGAACGCCTGTGCTGGATTATTATCGAGGCAATTTGTTGATTGATAATTTTACGGCTTTTGAGGCTTGTGATCGGGCTTAGAGATTGATAATGAATTCTTTAGTGCAGCTGTCCATTCGGGATGGCTTTTTTTATGTTTATTTATTTTATTTTTTATTATTTTAATTATTAAATAATAAAAAAATAAAGCTTGATTTGAACTTTTGTTAACTAAGGTTGGTTGTTGTATTTGAATTTTAATAGATTTTAATAATTAACTTTAATTTAAAAAACAATGAGTTTGAATTTGCAAAGCAATTTTAGAAAGTTTCATGATGCCATTAAGTTTGACAAAGAAGAAAATAAAAAATGGTTGACTGAGAAAAGAGACATGTTGGTTGGAGAGCTACAGACGTGGCTTCGTAAGAATAATCTACCTAGTGTGAAGGCATACAACCAAGGGAGTTATGCGATGGGAACAGGGATAAAGCCAGTAGGCGATAGAGATTTTGATATTGATGTGGCTCTAGTGTTTGATTTGAATATTAATGACTATGAACCTACGGCGGTGAAGAAGTGGGTAAAGGATGCTATGAGTGGGTATAGTAATAGAACGGTGGACATGAAGCGACCCTGTGTACGGGTTCAGTATAGCAGAAAAGGTTCAGAGCATTATCATGTAGATTTAGCAGTGTATGGCAAGAGTCGTTGGAGCAATCAACTAAATATCGCAAAGGGCTTTGTAGGATCTGCTGAACATTACAAAAAGTGGGAAGTATCAGCGCCTTTGGAATTGAAGGATTTAATTAACAACAAATTTTCTGATGCTGAAGCTAAGGCACAGTTCAAACGAATTATCTGCTATCTCAAAAGATGGAAAGATGTGAATTTTAGTGCAAGTGGGGATGGTGCTCCTACAGGAATTGCGCTTACTGCAATGGCGTATGAATGGTTTCAGCCTGTATTGGGGAGGTGGAACAGTTCAGTCAATGATTTGGAAGCACTGAATAATTTGTTGGCAAAGGTTTCATCGTATTACAATGATTATGGCTTGAATACTAAACTGCCTGTTCAGCCCAAGAATGATCTATTTGAGAAATTAAAAAATAGTAATAAGCACAAGGAACATTACAAGCAGAAAATGCAGCAACTTTGCGATGATGTATCTAGTGCTAATAATGCTTATAATAACGATACAGCCATCCAACTCCTACAAGCCCAATTTGGCGACGATTTTCCAGCTTAAACCTTATGACCATGAATAGCCAAAGTAATTTTATCAAATTTTATAATAAGATAAAATTTAGCCAACAAGATAACAATCAATACCTCAATGAGAAGCGCGACCAATTGGTTAACGAAATACAACGTTATCTCAAGGAGGAGGGAAAACCTTCTATTCAGGTGTACAATCAGGGAAGTTATGCCTTAGATACGGGCATCAAGCCCTTGGGAAAGCGTGATTTTGACATTGACATTGCCTTGGTCTTTGATTTACAAACTAGGGATTATAATGACCCGACAGACGTGAAGCAATGGGTGGTTAATGCCATTAGGCATTATTCGCATGGGCAGCCAGAAATGCGAACGCCTTGTGTGCGGGTAGAATTTAAAAAGAATGGTCGCGTACATTATCATGTGGATTTGGCTATTTATGGTTATTGTAATAATGTCAAGCATATTGCAAAAGGTAGAAGAGGCTCGCAAGCTCAGAACAAAAAATGGGAGCCTTCTGAACCTGTGAAGCTCAAGCAAAAATTGAATAAGCAGTTTAGCAATGGAGCGCAAAGAGCACAGTACAAACGAATTATTTGCTATCTCAAACGTTGGAAAGATGTGCATTTTAAGGCAAGAACGAATGAGGCTCCAACGGGCATTGCCCTTACTGTAATGGCGTATCAATGGTTTGCTCCGCAAGTTAGAAAGCAGAAAGCAGATGATTTGAAGGCATTGTATTTATTTTTAGAAAAATGCAAACAGCATCAATATGGGTTAGGGGTAAAATTGCCAGTGCGGCCACAAAATGCTTTGTTCACAGCTATCAATCAATCGCCCAAGCATCGAGAAAAATATTTAAAAAAGATGAAGCAGCTGTGCCGTATTGTTAAGCAAGCCTACCAGTGTTCTAATGTTTCTGAGGCGGCTCAATTATTACGTGGGCAGTTTGGGACAGATTTTCCTATCTAATTACTTTTATTCCATTATCATGCAGACGACCCAAGGGTATATTATTATTCGACATTCTATCTTAAAAAAAATTACTTTAGAAGAGGCGGAGGCAGCTATTAGAAGAACTAGTGATAACGTTCATTCTTTTCAGCATGTAGAAATTACTTCTACTACCAAAGGAGTTATAGCCAATAACCAGCAAAAAGAATTGCAATGGGAGTTAGAGGCAAAGCAACACCAGCAAGTAGTGGCGCAGCAACTCCAACCCTTATTAAAAAAATATCCCGATCACAAGGTGGTTTATTTTGGTGCGGCACCTGTTGCTTTGGCAACTTATCTGGGTAGTTTGCTGGGGACATGGGTTAATGTAGAGGTGTTTTTATTGAATCATAAAGGAGCGCAAGAGTGGTATCTACACAATCCTACAGGTAAATTAGCCAAAGTAATAGACCTTGAAATAGAGTGTGTAGGAATTCCAAAAGAGATAAATAAGACCAGCCAAGATATTTCTATTACAGTCGAAACCTCTTATGGTGTAGATTTGAGTCAATTAGCCATTGATGATATTGCAAAGGAAATTCAGCTTTGTTTGAAGCCTTTTGCTCAAGATTTAGCTACTGTCGATGTCGTATATCAATTGGTAGATGAATTTACAGAGATGCTCAATCACGTAGCAAATAATCTACCCAAAATAGGAATTATTCATTTGATAACAACAGTGCCTGTAGGCTTGGCTTTTTTGTTGGGAACTAAAATTAGTGCCAATGTGCAGCCTATTATTCAATTGTATCAGTATGATAGACAGGCCGAACAGCCCTATATACCTGTGCTTAAAATAGGACAACCACTCCATGAAGTATTGATATTGACTAAAAAGGAGCAACAAGGTATTGCAGCAGAAAAAAAGAGATTTGAAGAAGCGCATTGGGGCGAATTGCAACGTTTTATAGAGCGATTGGAAGAAAAAAGAGATTGGTTGGACTCTTGGCCCAAAGCGTTGAAGTCAGCTAAGAAATATTTTCAGTTTTATCTTTGGCAGCATTTACCTGTTATTGGGAAAACATTGTTGTGGGAGAGTCATTTTGCTGTTGATTCAGGAATAGTAGATTTTAACTTTGAGGAGGAAGAAAGAACATGGGAGGTAGGCGCACTGTTGTGGTTTAGGCTTAAAAAATTGCTAAACGATGATGAGAAGCAATTGTTTAGGGCTGTACGCTTGTTGCTTTTTTACAAGAGTGTACATTTTTGGAAAAATGGTTGGAATGAAATGGTTAATAAGGAGGCAGAAAATTTTTCTAAATTGATTGAAAGTTCAGATTATCAAAGTGTAGTATGGGCGATGTGGTATGAGTATTTTTATACTTATGATGTTGCTACTGAAGCGGTGAATAAAGATAAGCCTAGTCAATTTTTTGTACAGTTGATTGATAATGTACTGGCAACTATGTGGGCATGGGACCAAAGAGGAGGAAGGTTAGAGACGATGCCTATTAATCGCCTAAACCATTATCTTAATTTGTATTGGCAGTACTTCCGTCTAAAGGAGCAAGATTGTAGAACGATTGTACAGGTAGCCGAAGTATTGGCCGAAAAACCAGTTTTAGAAATAAAGGGCTTGGCTACTAAATTGGTCGATAAAATATGGTGTTATGTGTTAAATATGTCATCGGTTTCAACACATCATTCGCGTTTAGAATTAGGCGTTTTATGGAAAAGTAAAATCCGTAGACGCGGAAGTGTAGATACCTTTGATGTTCCAAGATTGGTTCAAGCATTTAGGATAGGTTCTAGTAAAGGGGTATCGAATCTTTTGAATATGTTTTACAGCAGTGTCATTCATTAACCTCCTCCACAAAAAAAAGCACTCCCACCAAGTAGGAGTGCTTCTATGTTATTTAGTATTGCAATACTTGTCTAAGGTCTACCCAGTATCACTTTTCGTTGCACAAAAACATTGTTATTATACAAGAGCAAGATATATGCCCCCGAAGGATAATCTAAGCCATCGATACGAACTTGATCGGTGCCCATTTGGATATGCCCTTGCTGCACTTCTACGCCCTGCATATTGACCAATTTCCATTCATAATCATGTTTTAGTGCTTGATCAAACTGTAGATTGAAATAATCGTGTGCTGGATTGGGGAAGAGTTTAAGGCTTTGCAACTCGTTCAATTCCTCTTCTGCTTGGATGGGATTGATGCCCACCCAATAACCGCTATTTACTCGACTAGTAGCTACTTGATATATTTCTTTGGTACTGATATTTTGAGCAAAAACTACTGCATGGAATTTATTGGGGCGATAGTTAATGATCGGAGAAAGTGTATAATCCCATTCAAAATCAATGTTCTCCAACTGTCCTACACTCCAAGATTGCATGAAGGTATTTGGATTGTTACTACTCCTATTTAGACTTGTACTACTTATCCGTGCCATGGCATTAAGAGCATTATTGGCGCCATAATAACGATTGGCAGGATAGTAGAGTTGATCTTCTGAAATAACAACATAAACCCTTACAGTACTGTCGAATGGCTCCAGTGCTTTGATGCTAGCTTCAACCTTAAATTTGCTATTATTGTGTATGAAATGATTAATTTTGATTTCAAATTTGGGGTCTTGTAACATGTCTTTGTCAAATGTACTTTCAGATAAACTATCTGCCAAGTAAATAGGATTGTCTCCATTTATATAAGCCCGTCCCGCTTTTTCGTTTCCATATTCAAACACTCTGGTTTCTCCTAGATTTTCGTACGCTATATTATTTCTACTGAGGGTCTCATTTTGCTCAAAAAAGAAATCTCTAATTGTATTAGCATTATTAACAGATGGTATTTCTTTGCTATACTCAATAGGGTGCTGGAGTAATATTACATCCTTAAATATGTTGTGCCTTAAGCTATAAACTAAGCCATAGGTTTTATTATTAATATCCAGCATATTTGTGTGTCGATCATGTATGGTTGTTTCCAAAAGTACATTGCGTGTTCTATTTTTTACAACAACATTATCAAAGGCAAAACCATCAAAAAAGTATTGTGGGATGTTGTTTAGAGAAGCAAAGGCTACTCTCATTCTTAAAACATCATTATTTCCTCTAAAGTCATCTAATTTGTAACGACCATTTTGCCAATGATCACTTTCACCAGACCACCCCAAATGAAATACACGATTGCTATCTCCTCCTGGTTCTCCAGCAATAAAAGAGGTATTAAACCAATCAATACCTCTATTTTCTGACCCTAAGGGTGCCCAAGACCCATCTGCCATTTGGTATTCGATGACGGCACCATCAAAGGGTAAACGTGTATGGTTCCAGTAATCTAAACTAATCATAGGACGATCAAGGGAACTGATATCAAAGCAGGGGCTATATACCCACGCGCTTTCACCTGCTTTATAAGCATCATTACCCTGTGTTGTCCAAATATGATTGCTATTGTCACTAGGAATGCCTCTTTGATCGCTATCTACTCCCCATTCCCAAAGCAAACGATGGCTAGAGTCCCTGCTTTCTGCAAACCAATTTCCAGCAGAATTTTCAAAATCTTCTACATAAGGATAAGTGTTGATTTTGGGCGAAACAACCCAACGGATAGTTTGGGTGTCGATGCA
>JBGCDW010000053.1:0-52335 GCA_045105775.1 Aureispira sp. | reverse complement strand
TTGAGCTGTTTGGCTAGTTGTTGAGCCAATTTGATTCCACTTCCAACACAAACAATGTCAATATCTTTGGAAGGGCGGTTTAGGATTTTATCGCGTACATATCCTCCAATCACATAGGTAGGATATGTCAACTGTTCGCCTGCATCGCGCAATTGTTCAAACAGTTTTTTTTCGTTTGCTTTTATTTCAATTTGCATAAAATTGGCCACTTTCTAAAAGTATGGATAGCAATAAGCTTTAATGGGGCGCAAAGATAAATATTTCTAAGAGAAAAACATGCTTTTAGCTCCTACAAGAAGTATTTGATTTATTTTCTAATAAAAGTCAAATCTTCACCATCTACCACCTTAACCACCGTAGATGGTGATTGGTCACTAATCTCTTCTTGACGATATTGTGCCACAGCACCTACACCTTTGATGATTGCCTCCGCTATTTCCGAAAATTGTTTGGGATAAGGTTCTCCGCTTATGTTGGCAGAAGTAGAAACGATGGGTTTGCCCAAATGGGCCACTAGTGCCTGACAAAAAGGATCTTGGGTTACTCGAATAGCAATGCTTCCATCTTCTGCCAAAAGACTGGCAGGTAGATTTTGCACTTGCTCATAAATAATGGTCAAAGGGCGCGTATGATAAGCAATTAATTTGCTGGCTTTGGGTGGAATGTAACGTACATACTCTTCTAAACGCTCTATGTTGTCTACCAATAAGATGTAGTTTTTGCCTTCCTTTCGCTTTTTTAGTTGGTCTATCTTGGCTATTGCTGCTTCATTGGTCGCATCACAGCCAATGCCCCAGATCGTTTCTGTAGGGTATAATATAAGGTTTCCTTGTTCCATTTGTGCTGCCAAACGCTGGCTCTCTCGATCCCAATTCATAGACTTTTTGTGTTGTTAGACGTTCTCATTCCAAATCTATTCTTACTGCAATATTAGTCTGTTAGTGTAGATTTTAGGTGCGCTAAAAGTACTCACTAGGTATTACTAAAAGCGATGAATGTTTTTTAGTAATACTGAATATTGCAATGTTGTTTTGTATGAAAAGGAACTTTACAAAACTAGATTCTTACCTTGCAACAAACATACAGATAAAAAATAAGTTCCAAGATTTCTTTACTAATAAGTTGTACTTCGTTATTTTTCGTCTACTTTCCTTATCCTTTTCATCATTGTTTATTGGCATATGGCTCCTAAAAAACATTCTAAAGGTTCTAAAAAAACAAACAAGACAAAGAAAAAGGCTCCAGCTCCTACGCCAACAGCTTCTTCTTCCAAGCTTCCTACCCAGTTTTGGGGGGCAGCCCTTATTTTGGTCTTGCTCACGGCCTTTGTCTATCGGGGTGCATTGAATAATGAGTTTGTAGATTGGGACGATTATAAGTATGTTATTAATAATGACTTGGTACGCTCTAGTATTGATATAGAATCGAGCACGGTACTCAAAGGAAGTGGACGGATTCTTAAACAAACGACGAGCCCCCATCAAACAAATATTGGTGATATTTTTAGCCGTTCTGTGGCCTTGAATTATCACCCCCTAACCATGCTTACCTTACGCTGGAACAACAATGCTGATCCTGCTAGTTTTGAAGGTATTAGTGCCCGCCCCTTTATTCTCTGGAATATTATTTTGCATGTATTAAACACTATTTTAGTACTACTACTAATTTATTGTCTGAGTAAAAAAAATATCTGGATAAGTGTTTTTGTTGCAACTACTTTTGCCCTACACCCAGCACATGTAGAGTCTGTAGTTTGGGTTTCGGAACGCAAAGATGTGTTGTATAGCTTTTTCTTTTTATTGGGCTTGTTGAGTTATTGGAAATACTTGGAAACGACTGCTAAAAAGTGGTTTTGGCGCGCCTTTGGTTTATTTGTAATGGCTTGTTTGTCCAAAGCAATGGCTGTTGTTTTTCCTTTGGTATTGCTGCTATTGCATTTCTGGAAGCATGAAGAAGAGCCATTAAACGCCTTCAAGGCAATACTTTCGAGCAAAACATGGCTTCCTTTATGGCCATTCTTTGCAACCGCTCTATTTTTTGGAATAATGGCTATTAATATTCAAGCAGGAGGCGATTTTTATGGTCTAATTGCGCCCAGCACCACTACAGGGGCATTGGCCGATATGGACACCTTTACTATTGGCGAACGTCTACAATTTGCAGGCTATGGTTTTGTGCAATATCTAGTTCATTTTTTCTGGCCGGTAGATCTTTCTCCTTATTATCCATACCCAGACCGAGAAAGTTTTGAAGGAGTACTCTTCAAAATAGCTCCTTTGTTGATGCTATTGGTCTTGATAGGGAGCGTGTTCAGTCTAAAGAAAACCAAAGCAGTGGCTATGGGTATTGGGTTTTACTTTTTTACGATTGTTTTGGTCTTGCAGTTTATTTCTGTGGGGGGGGTGGTGATGGCAGATCGATACACTTACTTGGCCTATATTGGGGTAGCTATGGCTCTTGCATTCTTAGTCCAACAATACATAGCCCCAGCCCAACAAACGACCGTATTAGCAGGGCTTACATTTTTGGCGCTATTGGGGAGTGTTCAAACCATACAGCAAATAGAAGTTTGGCAAAACAGTGAAACCTTGTGGACAACCGCGATTGCACAGCAGACCAAAGATGGCCACCCCCTACTGGCCAATATGGTGCAACCTCTCAATATTCGTGGCGGCTATTATGGCAAGCGGGCACAAGCCAGCCAATCACTCGCCGAACAGCAAAAATACCTTCAGCAATCCTTTGAAGATTTTAATCTAGCAGCACAATTGGGCAGCAATGATGTGAATGTGTACAAAGGCTTGGGCAATAGTTATGGTATGGCAGGCAATTCCAAACAAGCACAAGCACGCCAATTGCAACAACAAGGCAATACGGCCCAATCTCAACGCCTACTCCAACAGGCCCAACAAGATTTTCAAAAGGCTATTGGGTATTACACCAAAGTCATGCAAATTAATCCTCAAGAAAGTGTAGAGGCATATTTTAATAGAGGGGTGACTTATAGTATTATAAGAGATCACGCCAAGGCCATTGCTGATTATACTGTTTTCATACAAAACAACCCACAACAGGTAAGTGATGCCTATCTCAACAGAGGGCTTTCCTATTATGAACTCCAACAATATCCTGCTGCCAAAGCAGATTTTGAAATGGTCTTGCGTATGAATCCACAAAACCAATTGGCTCATCAATACCTTCGTAAGATTTTTTCTAAATAAATTCTAAGTAAAGTATTTGTAAAGCAGGATTTTTGTGTATCTTTTTTCGCTATTTAGAGGATATCACCAAATTATTTATGGATAAAATCTCTCTAGACACTTTTTTATTGCTATTACCAAACTTTGAGCTTATCCACACTACTTCTTGAAAAACCACCTCTAATTGATTAGATTTTTTGTCTAATAGAGTATTTTCTCCTGAAGTATTTTTAGAACAAAGAATATAAGTTCACCATACAAAACAATCTACCAATGAATACCAATGATCGTATTTGGCTCTCTAGTTATGCAGAAGGAGTTCCGCATGATGTATCTATTGATCAATACTCCTCTTTACTGGATTTCTTAGACATTAATTTCAAAAAATACAAAGATTGTCCTGCTTACACTTGTTTTGCAGGAAGCAATCAAGCTACCCTTACCTATGGTGAGGTAGACCAGCGTTCTATGGCTATGGCTGCCTACTTGCAATCCTTGGGTTTGGAGCGTGGTGATCGAGTAGCTATAATGCTGCCCAATATTGTACAATATCCTGTAGCACTTTTTGGAGTGATGCGTGCTGGTTTGATTGCGGTTAATACCAATCCATTGTATACCGCGCGAGAAATTAAACACCAGTTTAATGATGCAGGGGTTAAAGCAGTGATTATTGCCGAAAACTTTGCTTCTGAGTTAGAAAAAGTAGTAAAAGAAACTCCTGTCAAACACATCGTCACCGCTTCTATTGGGGGCATGTTTGGGGGACTAAAAGGTTGGTTGGTTAATACGGTACTGAAGTACAAAGGAATGGTTCCTAAATATAATCTACCCAACCCTGTCCCGTTTACCAAAGCGGTTAAAGTGGGACAAGGAAAACCCGTAAAATCGCATCCTGTTGGGCTAGAAGATATGTTGTGTATACAGTATACTGGTGGAACAACGGGCGTAGCAAAAGGAGCCGTTCTTACTCACAAGAATCTGCTTTTTAATATGGCTCAAATGACGGCTTGGTTGTCCAATGTAGATATGAAACCAGGAAAAGAGGCCATGCTGACACCATTGCCGATGTATCATATCTTCTCCTTTACGGTGAATTGTTTGTGTATGTCCAATTTTGGTGCATTGAATGTGTTGATTCCAAATCCACGAGATATTCCAGCTATGGTTGAGGTGATTAAAAAAACCAAGCCAAGTTTGATGACGGGTGTAAATACCTTGTATAATGCTATGCTTCAAAATGAAGCGTTTACCAAACTAGATTTTTCTAACCTCAAGTTTGCAATTGGGGGTGCTATGGCTATTCAAGGTGCTGTAGCCAAACGTTGGAGAGAAGTGACCAACAATGATTTGTTGGAAGGATACGGAATGACAGAAACCTCTCCTGTTGTGAGTGCCAACCCTGTGGGCAATGTTACCGTAGGAACAATTGGCTTGCCCATGCCTTCTACTTATATACGTGTCATGAGTGAAGACGGTGTGGTTCAGGGGCCAGGAGAAGGCCGTGGTGAAATTCAAATCCAAGGCCCTCAAGTAATGAAAGGCTATTACAACCGCCCAGAAGCTACGGCCAAAACATTTACAGAAGATGGCTGGCTCAAAACAGGTGATGTGGGCATTATGCTAGAAGATGGTGCTTTTAAGATTGTGGACAGAATAAAGGACATGATTTTAGTGTCTGGTTTTAATGTTTACCCCAATGAGATTGAGGATGTCATTGCTGCACACCCCAAAGTATTAGAGGTGGCAGCAGTTGGCGTGCCTGATCCTAAATCTACAGAAGCTGTTAAAGTATTTATTGTCAAATCAGATGATTCTTTAACAGAAGAGGAAGTAAGAGCCTTCTGCAAGGATAATTTCACGGGCTACAAAAAACCAAAACATGTCGAATTCCGCGATGAATTGCCCAAAACCAATGTGGGTAAAATCTTGCGTCGTGCTTTGCGTGATGAAGCAACAAAAGCGTAACAACAGTTACTAATTTAAATACAAATCATTTCAAAATGCTGCTCTGAAAAATCAGAGCAGCATTTTTTTATAGCTATTTTTTTTAGTTTAAACTTTATTGAGCATTTATTTTAGTTTTTATTAGTTTTTTTTTGCTAATAAACTAATAGAATAACTTTTTGGCTACTTTTTTGGTGCTCTAAAACAAACACTAACCTTGTAGCACCAAAATGTAAACATGCTTTATATTATTTTATATTATTGATATAAAAACCCATAGTTACTCCTCATTTTATTGATAATATTTAATATATTATTTACTATTGCAATTTAATGCTTTTTGTGCCTTTCATAGATCTATGATCTATTTTGAGTAATGTTGTTTACATCTAACTTAGTTGTAATAGACTTTATAAAATTGATTATCAGATAGAAGTAGAATATTTTTACCCATAATTCGGCGAAAACAGGTAGTGTTTTTATTTATTTTTTTTAAAAAAAATTGTAAAATTAAACACTGATGAGTAACAAAAAAGAAATTCCCCAGGTCAAATTGACCACTATGCTGATGAACTATGAGCATATTAATAAGAATTTAGTCACTTATTTTCAGCAATTACTAGCCGAACACGATGGTTTGGTCAAGGTTAAACTCCCTTATAGTTTGGTATTGACCGACCGAGCAGAGATTGTGGAGCATGTGTTCAGAAAAAATCAGAAAAATTACATCAAAACAAAGGTGGTTCGAGAAAATGTGCGCGACCAAATTGGGCATGGGCTCTTTACCTCCAATGGTTCTTATTGGCTCAAACAACGACGAGCTATACAACCTGGTTTTCACAGAAAGAAGTTAGAAAAAATTGCCGATGTTATGGTTCAAGAAATTGATCTTTACATGACCAATGTCTTAGATGTCTATGCCGATCAGCAACAGGAAATTGACTTGGTAGAGGAGATGATTACTCTAGCACTCAAGGTACTTACCAAAACCCTATTTGGTCAAGATTTTGCAGAAGATAAGATCAATGCCTTTGGAGATTCTGTAGATTTTGCACGTTATTATATACTCAATGAAACCAGAAAGCCCTATCTCAAACTTTGGTATCGTTTAAATGGTATGCACGCTCAAAATAAGAAGCAAAAAAACATTAGAAATGAAATCATTTTGGGGCTGATAGAGGAACGCAGAAAATCTGGCAAACAAGGAGATGATCTCTTGGATATGCTTCTGAATATTCGATATGAGGATGGTTCTGCTATGACCGACCAACAATTATTAGATGAAGTTATTGTTTTGTTTATAGCAGGTCACGATACTTCTGCCATTACAATGGCTTGGGCTTGGTATTTATTGGCTAGGCATCCTGATATTGAGCAAAACGTGCTACAATCGGTAGAAGAAACACTAGGCAATCGAAATCCGACTTTTGCCGATGTACGCAGCATGGCTTATCCCCTACAAGTCATAGAGGAAACCATGCGTTTATACCCTGCCGTTTGGTTTCTTGATCGGGAACCATTAGAAAATGATGCGATTGATGGCATTCCAATTAAGAAGGGCGAGGATATTGCGGCTTCGATTTACAGTTTGCATCGCAATCCTAAGTATTGGAAAAATCCCAATCAATTTGATCCTGAACGCTTCTCTCGCGCAAACAAGAAAAAACAGGTTCCCTTTTCTTATATGCCTTTTGGTGGAGGTCCAAGGCTTTGTATTGGAAAAAACTTTGCCCAAATGGAAATGCAATTCATGCTCGCTATGCTCATAAGACGTTACAAATTTACATTAACGTCTACCAATGAAATAGCCTTCAAACCCTTGCTCACCTTGTGCCCTAGTGAGGGTGTAAATGTTAAAATTACTAGACGTTCATAATTGACAAGCCTATAAAGACGTTTAAAACAACGTTAAGATGACCGAGCAATAACAAGCTTTGCAAACAATTATTGTATTTTCGATTTAGAACAGTACTTGTTAAAACTATTATCATTATGAAACAACTATTATTACTAACTATATTTTTGGTAAGCTGTGGCTGGGCACAGGCACAAAATGCCGCTCCTGCTGCTGGCAAAACAATCAATTGGATGACTTGGGAGGAGGCTGTAGCCCGTTCTAAATCAGATGAAAAGCCCAAAAAAGTCTTTATTGATTTTTATACAGATTGGTGTGGCTGGTGCAAGCGCATGGATGCTTCTACTTTCGTAAATCCTTCGGTAGTGGATTATATGAATGCCAATTATTACGCCATTAAGTTTGATGCAGAAGGCATGGATACGATTGTGTTTAATGGCACTACTTTTATGAATTCTGAGCCAACTTTCAAAAAAACAGGGGCTAGAGGCAAAGTTCATATTCTTGCTTATTCCTTATTAGAAGGCCAATTGAGTTATCCTTCTTATGCTATTTTGGATGCGAACTTTAATCGTTTGCACATTCTCAAAGGCTACAAACAGCCAGAACCATTGCTGGGTAATTTAATTTTCTTTGCAGGAGAAGAATTTAAGCATTATCACAATTATATCTATGGGCAATGGCAACGCCAAATTCAGGCGCAACAGCAAGCACAACAACAAGCCCAAGGAGGGAAATAATAGAACGCTCCTGAGTTATTTTAGGAGAGATGCACGATGTGGGTCTCTCCTAAAAATTTCCCGTACACTCCTTACTAATGTGTAGTAAGGCATCTCCTTGATTGACAATAGAAGCATGGTTGGTACAAATAACATAACCACTACTACTAGCCTTTACGTCTGCTTCAAAATTACCATAAGGATTACTAATAGAACCTAGTTTGGTGCCTTGTTCTACCCAACTCCCCAATTTCACCTCTGTTCTAAACATGCCTGAATGCTTGGCGCGAATCCAAGCAGATTTATTAATAAACACCAATGGTGTGGTAGAATGGGCGGCATATTTTTCTATTTCTTGTGAGAAATCGCGCATACCCAAATGCTGCATGACTCGCAATGCTCCTAATATACCTACCTTAGTTACCGTTCTGTCCAACGTCAAGGATTGCCCTCCTTCATAAAGCAAAACTTGTTTGCCCATTTTGGAGAGTGTTTTACGAAATGATTTATCGCGATTGGCAGCATCTACAATGAATTTTGCTCCAAATACCTTGGCCAATTCTAGTGTATCCTGATCGCTAGCATCTAAACGAATTTGAGAATAATTGAAGCGGGCATCACCTCCAGTATGATAATCTATACAATAATCGATATGTGGGGCTATATAGGCAATAAGGTGATAAGCAAAACGACTGGCTAAGGAGCCTTTTTTGGAGCCAGGAAACACACGGTTGAGATCGCGCCCATCAGGAAACTCTCTTGTTTTATTTAGAAAACCAAAAACATTCACCACGGGAATACAAATGACGGTTCCTTTTTGGGGGCGATTGTATCCTTTGGCCACAATTTGCCGAACAATTTCTACTCCATTCATTTCATCTCCATGAATTCCAGCTGTCAGCAGGACACAAGGGCCATCTTCCAAGCCTCGCTCTATGATAACGGGCACATTCAGTGTTGTCCCTGTATGTAAGCGTGCAATATCCAAATTAACAATCTTATGCTCGCCCTTTGCAATATCTACATCCAACATTCTCATATTAATAAGAATTTTTTCCTTGTTTTTAATAATGGTTATGCAAATTATGCCCCTCGTTTATGAACTCCCCTAAGACTTCAACTAGGTTCTATTTATCACAAAGAGCTACAGTTTATCAACAATTAATTTATGTTTCTCTCTATGTACCGTATGATTGATTTTGCAATATTCTTTCCAGTAGCACTTTCTATACCTTCTAAGCCAGGCGAAGAGTTCACTTCCAAAATTAAAGGGCCATCATCAGATTGCAACATATCTACCCCTGCAATACCCAATCCTAGTATGTTGGTTGCTTTGAGAGCTGCGTTTTCCTCTTCTTCACTCAACTCTATAATACTAGCACTTCCACCACGATGCAAATTGGAGCGAAATTCGCCTTCTTTTCCTTGGCGTTTCATAGCACCTATAACTATACCATCCACTACCAAGACACGCAAATCTGCGCCTTTGGCCTCTGCAATAAAATCTTGAACAATTACACGGGCTTGCAATCCATTAAATGCTTCTAAAACAGAACGTGCTGCACTTGTTGTTTCGGCCAATACCACGCCTACCCCTTGGGTGCCTTCCAATAATTTGAGCACACAAGGAGCACCACCCACTTTATCAATAACACTGCCTACATCTTTGGAATAATTGGTAAAAACAGTAGTAGGCATCGCCAAACCTGCACTAGACAACAATTGCAAGCTTCTTAATTTATCTCTAGAGCCTACCAACGCCTGAGAACTAGTCGCTGAAAACACATTCATGGTCTCAAACTGGCGTATAACTGCTGCGCCATAAAAGGTAACCGAAGCACCTATGCGAGGAATAATAGCATCAATGCCTTTCAGTGATGTGCCTCTATAATAAATTTGGGGCTTCTTTTGTTCAATAACAAGATCACACTTAGTATGATCAATAACTAACATTTCATGCCCTCGTTGTTCTCCTGCTTCTCTAATACGTTTCGTAGAATAAAGATTAGGATTTCTAGACAATATAGCCATTCTTAACTTATTTTTCATGTCTATGTTTTAATTTATTAATAGAAGCAACATTCACCAAAAATTGTTTTTTTTTAAAATATACAACCAATCAATACTGAATTAGAATTGTAGGCTCCTGTATCTATTTTGGTATTAATATTATGAAGTTGTTTAAAGATGGCTGGTAGAACCTAGCTTGCTAGTTCATGAGCCTATGGCGAACTAATGATTGGTAAGTACCTGGAATCCAATACACTCGCTTAAGCGATCTGATTATTGGATACAGTGTATCCAATAATCAGTCTCGGTTTTGCCCCTGTAGTTGGAAGCTATGGGGGCAAAAGCAGAGCAACTATTGAGAGATTTTTAAACAACTTCTATGTAAGCCCAGCTCTGGGAAACTCGCATACGCTGCTCTACCAATAATAATCTTTTTTGTCATAATTATTTATTCCCCCCCCCTAAAAAATTATGACAAACAACCTCATTATTCACTTATCTTATTCAAAATAAACAGATAAAAACAAATAACCCCCAACTTATTTTTCTTCTCTTTAGAAAAAAACAACGATTTAGAATCATCTAAAGCAATAATAATTTGCTTGTTTTCTGATCTACAAGCAACAATTTCAACCAAAATTACCGCATTTTAATGAAAAAAAATCTCTTTTAAAGACTTGCTTTAAATACAACTTCAAAACCTTGTTTTTCAAAAACTTACACAACAATAGTCAGAATAAGCAGCCTACTAATTGATTTTTAAAAAGTAATTTAAATTACAAAGCAAAAAAAAAATTACAAAACAACCTAAAAACTTATTAAACACCTGATAGTCATAAAATTACACCAATCAAAACAGTTGTTTTTGTTTTATTTATAATATTATTTCCTTTTTCAAGTAAAAAGTAAACAAAAATTCCGTGTAGATACCTTTATTTGTTAGAATAATTTGTTGTATCTTAGTATTGAAACATTAAACAATGTGTTTGCCTAAGAAATCAATACCATTGATTAACACATATTTGATTGTCACAAACACACTATCTATCAAGCCATAAATTATGAAAACAAAAATATACATAACACTACTAGCTTGTTTAGGATATTTTGTAGAGAGCAGAGCCAACGATTTACAACTAACTATTGGTGAAGCTTTATCTCTTGCCGCAGATCAAAAAATACAATCGCAACGCGTAGCAAGAATATACATGTCTCTCTGTAATAATATGATGGAGCCTAGTTTTTATCAAGAGCGCGATGTAGCCATAGCACTTTTTGATACACAATTAAGAAAACTAAGCTTATTTGCACCTACGGAAGAGATTAAATTTAGCTTGGAGCGCGTAAAAAAGTTCTGGATTGAATATAAAAAAATTGCAGGTTGGTCTATCAAAAAAGATGCTGGTTCCAAATTGCTTAAGCTTTCTACAGGTATGCTCCAATCAAGCAATGCACTATATAATTCTTATGTAGAGTATCAACGTTCACAAACAACCACACAAGCCAACAGTGATTTGGTCACTATCAATGAGTATCTCAAACGTAATGTCGATCAACAAGTATTGGTAGAGCGTACTATGATGTACTATTTGGCAGAAAAACAAGGTATTGAAGCACAGGGAACTAATGCTACGTTCAAAGAGGCTCAAAAAATATTTTTACGCATGTTGAATATTTTAGCAAGAGCTGAAATTAGTTCTGCTTCTATTCGTCAAGATATTGCTACCATTCGCCAACAATGGGGAATACTAGAAATACATTTTGACAACATCAACAATGAACAAAATTACATGAAGGAAATGTTTTACAGTGCTAATAAAATAAAAGCATTGTTAAAACACATTTCCAAAAACTACAAAGATCTTGCTGTAAAACTTAATTTGAGTTATTCTCTTAATGAAGCTATTAGTCAAACTATCTTAGTTCAACAAATTTCTAAAGCCTACATTGCAAGCCATGCCAATGAGGCATTGAGCTATGAGTACCGCAAAGAAGTAATGGATGGTGTAGAAGCTTTTGAAAAACGCATCAACTCTATGCTTCATACTGCACAAACCGAGGATATTACAGAAGCACTCAATGTAGTTCAGATTATGTGGAAAAACTACCAAAGACTGGTCACAGACCTTGATAACATCAATGAAATGAGTAAGATCAGGCTCATGGAATTGTGTTATGTAGTTATGGCTTCTTGCGATCAAGTGACCGACAAAGTCGAAGATTATGCTAAAAGTATCCCTGCTTACATGGAATTGTCGATCAAAGATGGAGTGCAAGTTGGTTCATCCGAAGATATTACTTATCTCACACGTGCTGCTAGTAATATGGCAGGATTGTCTGAACGTACTTCTCTGTATTACATGATGAAAGTGGCTGATGTAGATTACAACTTATCTTGCAAACGCCTATCAGAAACAATCAATGAATTTGATAAATACTACCAAAAATTAAGCAGCTCAGATTTAAACAGTACGGCACTCAAAAAATTATTGGAGAGTTGTAAGGAAGAATGGACTTGGATGAAAAGTGCCTGCGAAAATCCAAAAGCAGAGAATATTACCCTAATGTTGGAAAATTCCAATCAATTGCGTAAAAAGATGCTTAAAACAAGTGTGCTTTACGAACATAAAATGAATGATATGTTCTCTCAAGATGTCAAGGAACAAGCACCAACGGCCTCTGCTCCTTCTTCCAAATAATTTTAGCAACAAATATTAAATGCAGCTCGCATTAGCCAATTTATAAGGTTACTAAAATAGGTTTGTCATACTTCATATGACAAACCTATTTTTTTCTGCTCTCCCACTCATCTAAGCAACACCTCTGTTTGTACTAGATCTAGAGACAGATACTCGCAAAACCATTTGACCATCTACTTGATGCCCGTGTATTGAGTAGCCAGACTCAACGCCGCTACAGTGTAATTCGTTCGTTTTGCTCATCAACTAGCAAGCTGGGTTAGTACGCTTTGCTTATGAGAAAGCCGCTGGCTCATTTTTTTCTTGCCTACTGAATTCTCTTTTGCCTCTTTTGGCAGTTTTCAACACCTAAATGGCAAACTTATTCTCCTGCAATTCTATATTATAACCTACATTTGTGGAGTCAATTACTGACTTCATCCATCAAATAAAACATCCTATTTAATCTTTTTTTGTATGAGTATCAACAAATTTTATTAAAAAACAAATTTAAATATAAAATAATAGTTCAATAGAATTTTCCAAGACCTGCTTTAAGCATTTAAAATGCTCAAAAAAAGTGACTATTAACTTCTATGATTTTTTAAATAAAAAAATATACTCTAATTTTGCCTATCTATAATCATGTGACATTTTTTTTGATAAAAAGCTATTAGAACGACCAATTTCATCAAAACCACAAGAACAGGCTTCAAATAATATCCTTTTTTTTTATCTTAGCAAAATTTCAAAACAATCTCAATATCAACTTTAAAACTGTATCCTTATTAGGATCAAAAAGTTAAATAACTTTATTACACTTAGTATATATCATGAACATATTCTTACAATAAATACATCATTTTTTTTCCAAGAGACGACCCCAAAACTTCAATTTTTTATTCAAAGAATAATTTTTGCCCCTCAATAGCTATTGGCTATTAAATAAATATTCATAAAAAATGAACAACATTAAAAATTTTACAACAAATCTTTTGGCGGTATCCCTAGTATTGACAGCTTGCCAAAAAGAAATCAACCAAGATTATAGTATTCCTACCACTTATAATTTTGCTAATGTAGACTACTCTGGACAAACTGAGCGAGTTATAATGCTAAAAGAGTTGGCTACTTATGCCAAATCGGCCAATACTCCCAATCAGCCCCAGTTGAGTGCTGCAACAATGGAGGCGATGTATGAAAATAACACCACTAATGGTAATCCTTTCTCTAATCCAGCTTTGGCTACCTCTACCAAACAAATCAAAAACAAAGTAGAAGCTTCTACACAAGCAGCATATTCTAGTTATATGATTGCTTTGGAGAATGCCAGTCAATATACTAATATGGTAGCAAGTGCAGGACAGGCTGGTATAGGAACAGATAATAATGGCAATACTTACTTATTCAATGCCAATGGCTTAGAATTGGCTCAATTGATTGAAAAAGGGTTAGCTACGTCATGTATGTACTATCAAAGTGTTAATATTTATTTGGGGCCTACCAAGATGAATGTTGATAACCAAGCAGTTATTGATGGCAAGGGCACGAATATGGAACACCACTGGGATGAAGCTTTTGGTTATTTTGGTGCACCTATAGATTTTCCTGCCAATACTACTAATCTTGATTTGTGGGCAAAATATTCTAATAAAGTAAGCCCAACTATTGGTTCTAATACCAAAATCATGAATGCGTTCTTAGAAGGTAGAGCAGCTATTTCAGCCGAAGATTATGATGCTCGTGATAGAATGATTGATGTCGTACGCGAAGAATGGGAATTGATCTTAGCAGCGGTTGCCATTTCATATTTTAATGATGCCAAAGATGCTGGTAGTGATATGGCCGCTTGTTACCATTACTTAACAGAGGCTTATGCCTTTGCAATGGGCATCCAATATGGCCCTAATCCAAAGATTAATACAGCAGATTTGAATACTATTCTAGAAAATCTAGCAGGCAGTGCAAATCCGCTCAATGCTAATCTGTACAATGTTACTATTCCAAAAATTGATGCGGCTATTAATTCATTGGCAGCTATCTATACCGAGTTAGAATCTGTTAAAGCATCTTTATAAAATTAATTGATAAATTGCTATTAAACATTACCAGCATCTTTTGCAGCATCTTGTTTTCAAGCTTGTAAAAGATGCTGGTCATATTTCAAGTCCTTTGTTCCATGAAACCATCATCCCTATCCCTCTTTTTTATCTCCAACTACATTTAATAAAATTATGATGAGACTTGTACTAACACTTTTTATTGTCCTAACTGGTATTCAAATAACACAAGCTTGGACAGAATTAACTGGTAATATTCGTGGCATTGTTACGAATCAAGAATCAGGGCAAGTGATTAGAGGCGCAACGATTAAACTGGTCATCTTTAATGAGAGTCAGAATAAGTTTATGGAAAAATCGTTCTCACAAAATGCAGGAGAGTTTTTATTTGATAATATAGCCCCAGGTTTATATGACTTAGAGTGTAGTGCTTTTGGTTTTAAGACCACCCGATTGGTAGGTGTCCAAATTCGAGAAGATCGCACCAAATTGGCTTATTTCAAAATGGAGCGTGGTTCTGCTGCTGAAATCAACGAAATTTTTACTTATGCAGCACTAGAAGCCAAGCAAAAAGCAACAACGGAAACTAGTACCGCTACTCAAGAAACGTTGGAAGATGCTCCTGCAACTATTTATGTGATTACAGCAGAAGACATTGAAGATAATGGCTACATGAGTTTGAATGAAATTTTGGAAGACATTCCTGAGTTTGAAATACAGTATAGAAATAATCCTCAAAACAATAATCTCGTTTCTGCTAGAGGTGTTTATGGCAATGATAAACTATTAATTCTAAAAGATGGGCACCGATTTAATAGTATGGTCAATACCCAATATGCCCTGATGGAAAATTATGGCGTACGTTATGCCAAACGAGTAGAAATTATATTGGGACCTGCCTCTGCCCTGTATGGAGCAGACGCTTATATGGGGGTGGTAAACATTATTACAGCCAAAGGTGAGGAGACACAAGCAGCAGGGGTAACAGGCAGCTATGGCAATTACAATACTACCAACAATGCTGCTTATGTTGGTTTTAGTAAAGATAAAATATCATTTGCATTAGAAGCAGGCTTTTACCATACGGATGGTGCCACTATCAATGAAGCTTATTCGGAGCCGTTTCGGTTTTACAATAGAAATTATCTAACCAATGGAAATGTACTAGTTAGTCCTTTCGTGAATAGCACTCAAAACCTGCCCATAGAATCATTTAGTATGGCACGACGTGCTATTTATGTCAATGGACGTTTTGATTATAAAAAATTTAATTTTAATATTTCACTCAATCAGGAAACACACAGTAGTTCTGTTAGTACTAGAGGAGAATACTCGCCCTATTGGAAATCTTCTATCATAGGCAACTCCATTCTCAATCTAAACTTTCATCAAGATTATGTTTTCAAAAAACATAAAAAATGGAGTGCCTCAACCAATTTTACGGGTTCTATTGTACGACAAATCCCTAATAGTAATTTTGTCAATTCTTTCTCTTCTTATCAAAAAGCTTATAAAGCTTCTCTAGATATAGGAGGCCGTTTGCAACAAAATTTTAATTATCAACTACACAAGAAACATTCTATTACAGCAGGTTTTGTTTTCCAACATTCTTTTGCTTTACCGCAAACAAGTGACTTGCCCAACAACATAGGATTTATCAACTCTTTCAGCAGAGTGAATACTGTAGACCAAGATGTTTACTACCCTGGCACCAACTTTATTGATAATGACAATAATAGTCTAAAAATCTACCAAACCTTCCATTACTTACGTCGTTGGGTAGCCGCAGGGTTTGTAGAGTATAGAGGCAATATTGCCGATAAATTTCTTATTACAATTGGAGGGCGTTATGATCAAATCATTGATGTTAGTGAGTATTCTCGACAAACTACTAAGCCCAGCATTTCCTACTATAACTTTAGCCCTAGAGTGGGTTTGGTGTATAAGCCTACCAAAAATTTGAGATTTAAGTTTTTTGCAGGGCAGGGTTTTCTGCAACCTTCTCCTGAGCGCAAGTATAGAAAATATGGGACGTTTAGACTGGCTAGTGACCAGAATAGTATTGAAGGTACGTTTTGGCACACTCCAAATCCCTCTTTGTTGCCAGAAAAAGTAAGAACAGTAGAGTTGGCTAGTAATTATTCCAAAGGAGATTTTAGTATAGGAATCAATGGTTATTTTAATACTATTATTGATCCTATTATTACCCAGCTCTACTTTAGCGATCAGGATAATACCCTCAACTTTCAAGGAATTCCTATTGAGACCAAAGAAATCAATATCAATAGCCTTGACCCTACATTCGTTTATGGAGGTACTTTAGCTGCTGCTTATCGGCTTGTTTTTGGAAAAGAAGAACAGTTAAAAATTAAGTTGCGAGGCAGCTATACTTACGCCAATGGCCAAGTGAAAGGACTTAATAATCTTCCTTATACCGCTCAACATACAGCCAAAGGAGGTATTCTGATAAAATTCTACAACTTCTCCTTAAATAATAGTTTTTTATTCCGATCCGAAAGCTACAGCAATCGCATCGCTGATAATGATGGCAATCTATTTCAATATGAAAGTCCAGCATTTTTTGTTTGGAATGCTTTTGCACGCTACAAAATCCTCAAGAAAAAACGTTTTAGTTTGGATGTTTTTGTCAAAGCAACCAATGTACTAAACAGCAAGTATTACCATGTAACGGACAATTCTAGCATTGCCTTAGGTGCCTCTCCACAAGATCCCATTCGTATTTTGGGCGGTGTCTCTGTCAATTTTGGCAGGATAAAATAAACAGGTGGCGGCGGTAGGGACAACAGATCTGTTGTCCCTACCGCCACCATACAACTACCTACCTCTTACCAATCAATTTTCTTTCTTTTTTAACTCTAATGGCTTCATTACCATCTATAAAATCACCAATAATTTTGGAAGCTCTTCGAGGATGAACCATGTGGTAAAGATGCTCTCTAAACAAATCTTTCTCTTCAGAATTGGTTACATCTATCACATTGACATTGGCAGTTTTATGAAACTTAGGTGCAAATTTGGCAATAGCGTCTTTTTTGCTTTTTAAAATAAGAATAGGAACGCGATTCTTGGCCATGTTGTCAAAAGAAGTTTGCTTATCGTGGGTAATCGATTCTAGCAAGGCGGCATGTATTTGAATGGCAAATAATTTGGCAGGCAATCGATTTAGAGCACGTTCAATAGGCACACGATCTAAATGCGGCAAGGAATCCAGATTGCGCATAGTACGCATAATACGTTCTTTGGCAGCACTCCATACTCGTTCTCGAATACCAGAGTTCTTGCGAATAAGCCACTCAGAAAAGCGCAATGCTCGGCGGCGTACGCCCTTGCGCGTATCAAAAGGCAATGCCCGGCGGAAAGAAAACAACATCGTTTTCTCTACCACATTTTTTCGATACTTCAACGCAGGCAATAATACCGTATCCAAGAATCCAGTCATGGCATGTTTGGCATATTCTCCAAAAAAAGGATTGGCTCCAATGCGGCCACAGAGATAATTCTTAATTCCTGGCAATTCATTGTAATCCCGATCCATCAACATAAAATAGGTATTCCCCATAGAATGATCAAAAATATAAACGGGATGTCCTTGTTCTCCAAAATACTGCACTACTTTATCGATATTCTTGACCACATGCCGCGAGTATCGCTCAAAAGGTAAATCATGTGGAATAGAACCATAGTGCAGAGCAGCACCAATATATTTACTAGCAGGCAATGCTGTAAGTACTCCATCAAACGAATTGAGCCCCAAAAAACCATGTATCAACAGAATAACAGGTCTTTTATCATCGGCTCGTTCTTTGTACGGTTGTGCTACATCCAAACGAATGGTACTGGGGCCATAAGGTGTTTCTCGCACCAGTTTTACTTGTGGCCAAGTCAGTGCGCGATCATCAATAAATACCGTCATGCGTTTGTCTACCGAATCAATATAGCGCAAAAAACTAGGACTCTCGTTGTGTTTTCCCAGACGATGGTACAACCATGCCAATGGGCGACGTTTATCAGCCTTGGTTGCCAAAACAGCAATGCGTTTAGCTCTGGACAAAAATGCAGGTGTTCCTGTAATTTCCAACTCGCCGCTGTCTACATCCGTCACCATCACAACAGGTTCCTCTGAATCAAAGGCGGCGGAATTGCGAGAAATGCCCGCTACTTTTCCTCTAGGATCAAAACTCAGAAACACATAGTCAAATCCCTGCTTATTGTGCTTGTACAGATAATCTTTAAGATTATTATTAAAACCTATGGCATACTGCTCAATGCTATCGCGCTTGAGGCTACGCCCCAAGATTTGTTTTTTGGTGATCATGCCTCTACGCAGCATTTTGGTCAAAAACCGCTGGGCATCCATCACCCCTTCCAAACCGCGCTGTCGTATCAATCTGGAATTGGTAAAGGTGAAACGAATCAGTGAAGAGCGCCGTATTTCATGATAATGATCAAATATATATTGATAAGCACCTGATGGCGATTGTCCATGTGCCAATCCCACCAAAAACCGTTGCCCTCGATCTGTTATTTTATTGGCATAATCAATAAAATCTTGCCCTACTGCTTTGTCAAATGCTTCTGGAGTACGAAAATATCTCGTTTCTGGCACAGGATATACATCACTTGGGGTATTTTTGGAGCCAAAAAGGGGTTTCAAATCAAAAGATTTATTCTTCGTCATTTTTATTATTACTAATTAAAAAACTGGGGTGTGCAGAAATTAAGTGTTCGGATACTTATTGTTGATTCGTGTCTTGATTGGGAAATTGTTGAAACAACATAATTTTACCATAAACATTCTGCTGTTGTTCTTGGGTAAATGTTTTCATGATTTCGGATAAATCATCCTCTATTTTGTAAGCTACGCCCGTTTCCTCTTCCATAAAATCTCTGATTTTCTCTCGCAAACGCAAACGCATCTCGCTAATATGCTTTAGCTGCTCCTCCTCTGACAATATACGTGCTTGTACTTGTTCGGGGGTTAATGAATCGTCGTTCCAATTCTCAAAACTCATATTACAATGTATTTAGTAAGCAATAACCTTTCCTGTTTAATCCAAAAAGGTCACACGCTTTTCGTGTTCAATATTCATCGTTGCTTTGCCCTTGTAGTCGCTAATTTTACCCGTAACACAGAGCCTCTTGCCCAAAAACTCTACCTCTGGATCATAACTAAAATTCTTGACGTTGCTTCCCCAAATCGAACCTGAGAAGGTGTGATTGGGAAATTTTGCATCAAAATTAAAGAAAATCGATCCATTTTTAATTTTTCTGGTTGAAACAACGGTTCCACAAACGCAGGCTTTTTTATTAACAAACAAATCTACCTCTAGCGAATTAAGTGTATTTTTTGGTCGTTCGTTGACTGCCAGAGGCTTTTGAGTACCAATTTCTCCCTCCTTTTTCTCTTCCCACAATTCAAAAGAAGCCGTTGCTTCCAAACGCGCCTCCAAATCCTCTTCCAAAGCAGTGAAGAAATCAATGCCTGTTTTGGTCTCTATGGCATCTATTGTTGTTGCATAAGCAATCAAAGGCTTTTCGCAAGCACCATTGGGCATTAAAAAAGCGATAGCTTTTTCTTGCTCTGGTGTCAAATCAAGCACTAATTTATAAAATTCTTTAGGAATTGACACTATATTTGACCCTTGGGTAATTGTTGGCAGCCCTTCTTCCAATACAGGCCCGGTTATTACATAAAGCTGATATTCTTTCGCCCACACGTGCCCCCTAATAAACCCCTCCAACTCTGCCCAACGTTCTCGATTCAATGCTGGGCGTTGTGGAGCCATATTAGAATAGACATATGACTCACTAATAGCACGTTGAGACCAACGAAAATCCGCAGAAGGTGCCAAATGTCCTCGATCATACCCACTGTACCAATAATCTGCTTTTTCGGCTGTACCCGTAGAAACCAGCGAATCTTTCCTAAAATCATTGGTTCTGGATAAATTGCCCTTATTCACGGCAGGAATGATTACGTGTGCTACCCAGTTGGCTTGTTCGTGTGCTTCATTATAACTCAACAAGAATGCTCCATGTTCTACTAATTCTTGATTGTGTTTTTGGGGTACTTGAGGCAAGCCCAAGGCCTTAATATCTTCTCTAATTTTTTTTAGACGCAAATTTTCCAAGGCAGTTGTTATTTCTAATTGGTGTTGTTCCAATTGCCTGCTTTCCTTTTCCAATTGTTCAATCTTGGATGCCGTAGAGCCTTGCGCCTCAGCGATTTTGAGCCAACAACAACTAAAGAAACACCAACAACTTATCAATAAAAATCGTCTATTCATAGCCTGTCTAGTAAATGGTATATAATACTAATTATCAGTGATTTGCCGCACATTAATAACCATTGAACAACCCTAAGTATTCAATTGCCTATCTTACTAAAGATAGGGTTATTACTACAAACAAACAAAACCTATTCAATAGAGCCACTAGAATTTCTATTTTTTGTACGAATGGCTTTTTATCTTTTTATTCAAACGAGGATCATCTTCAGGAGCAAATTCTATAAATTTTCCCATTGTTCCACGAAAACGAGTGGCAAAATTTTCTCGTTCCACAATAGACGTGAAATGCTCCACATAAGCCCATTGTGGGTCAATTTTGGGCGTAACCAACTCTATTTCTTCCAATTTCTTAAATATTACGGGCAAAAAACCCATTTCTTCTAGTTTAATTTTTTTGGCAAACCCACGCAAAAAAGAACCCTGAAAAGGATCCGTAGCCAATGCAATTTTTGTAAACCCCTGCTCTTTTGCTACTCGATAAGAATAATACAAATTCTCTGTGCTGTGTTCGGCACGCTCTTCGGTAAAGATATGTACTTTGTCTACCCCCAAGGCTTCTGCATACAAAGCCATAATTCTAGCTTCTATATAAGGCGAATACACGGCACTTCCCGAAAAAACAATATTCTTAGTAATACCCTGTTGGTACAAATACACCGCCCAATGCACACGCATTTTCATAACATCGCTCCAAGTACTATCCTCAAAAGGCACCCCAGGAACAATAATAGCATCATAAGGCGTTTGAGCACTGTATTTTTTGAATTTTTGCTTACCACCTACACTTATGCAAGAACCAACCAAAATGATCAACCAGCCTAAGTAGGTTATTTTTTTTGAATAATGAAGAAGTTGATTCATGGTTAAGTAATTGAACTAAGATGGTAACCAGTAAAAGGAATCTAATTTGGCTTATCATATAAACAATCTCTTCATTTTTTGTTCATTGAGAATAACAATTTTCATACAGGACAAAGTAGGTAGCCCATTTTTTATTAATATCATCTGCCTAGTTGCTGTCCCAAAAGTTTTGAAATCTAAGTAGAAAAGAGTAAACTAGATATTTTTTGGATTAGCTTATTTACTATGTATATCAAGGCGACCTATGCCCTCAATATTTTTGTGGCCTATCATCCTAAGGATCAAGATAGATTTGATGAATTTTGGAAACAATTGGATCTACTCCAACAACATAATCGAGGCTATTTTTTAGAAAAAGTCTGGTACAATGGCAGTGATCGGAGCTATGAACAGGATGCAACCATTCATCAACTCACTGAGGCAGCTGATATTGTCTTACTACTGCTATCAGACAATTCTATTATTTCGCCCTTCTTCCAGTCAGATCCGATCAAAGATTTGCTAGAAGAACATCAAAATGGTCACCATATTGTACTGCCTGTAGTGCTCAATACTTGTTGGTGGGAGGATACGATTTTTAGAAATATGGAGGTATTGCCCAAAGCAGGGCTGCCCTTATACGAAGACGAACAGATTACGGAAGAACTATACGAGCAAATCTTGGGCAGCATACAACAAAAACTCCTACTTGTTCGCCAACAAAAACTTGCCCGTGAAGAAGCTTTTGATAAAAAAATAGCGGAAGCAGAGGCCATTTATGACCACTGGGAACAAAACCCTGCTCAATTGCGTGGAGCACTCCCCCTCTACCAAGCAGCACTGCACTATTGGCTAGAGGGCTTCAAACCAGATTACAAGGTTATTGAAGCACGTATCGCTACTTGCCAGCGCGAAATAGACTTTAGACACTATGCCAAGGCCGCTCTAGAAGCCCACAAGTTTCACGATTACCAAACTTGTTTTTTTAATTGTAAGGATGCCCTTAGCCTAAGAGATGATGCGGTCATTCGTAGATTGTACGAAAAAGTAAGTACACACCTAGACGAGCAAGCTTGGAAAGCAAAACACGCCCCTTTTGAGCAATTGATTGAAAAAGCACAAGCGCATTTTTTGGATCTCAATTGGGTGACCGCACAACAAGAATTTGAAAAAGCTATTGCTCTACACCAAAGCGATTTCAAACCAAGTCTTGAGGTCTTGGAACGCAAAATTGCCATCTGCCAGCGCGAATATTTGATGGAATCGACCCTCAAAAGAGCAGAAGATCGACGCTTGGTGCAAGATTACAAGCGGATGGCCGATATTTTGCTTGATAGTGTACAACAAATCAACCACGAAGCACTCTATCAAATGGAATACGCGCTCAAATTACTAGAAGATTTGCAACATGTTATGGTTTTTATGGATGAAAAAAGCAAAAAATGGGGCTATTTGCACAAAATGGATAAGCGTGTCCTGATTCCTGCCAAGTACAATGCCGCTTATGAATTTACTGAAAACTTGGCTGGGGTCAAAAAATGGGATCGTTGGGGGTTTATCGATATTGAGGGCCACGAGGTGATTCCGTTTAAGTATGAATATGTAACCCACTTTCAGAATGGAGTCGCTCAAGTTATTGAGGTGGGCGGAACCGAGCCGTATTGCATCAATCATCGAGGGGAGTATGTCGAAGCTGATGTGATTGAGGTGGAGGTCTCTACGGATATTCCCGATGAAGAAGTAGAGCAATTGTTTCCTGCTAAGAAAAAGTAGGGATTTTGAAGACGTATAAGGTGGCTAAAAAATAAGCACCAAACTAATTATCAACAAGTTATTGAGCTATCCAACATTGAGTTGGATGGCTTTTTTTGTTTTTAGAAAATACGTTTGTAGTAACAATAGATTTTTGTTTAAAAATTTAAGTTAGATCACATTTTTAAAATCAATTACTTGATTTTTATAAAATATTTTTATTTACTAAAATAAAATTATAACTTGCAAACATTGTAAAAATTAACACACCATATAAACACAAAGCAACAACATGAATTTCAAAAACACCCTCTTACTATTCTTTATTCTTTGCCTATTCTCCTCTTGCCAATTAACAACATATGGAGGTTATATTGGTCAAAGCGTCGTCACTCAAGTAGAATTGTCAGCAGCAAACTTTAAAGTATTGGGAAGCTTTACAGGGACGGCAACTGCCAAAAAAGTTGTATTGGGTATCAAAGACAAAACGGGAGTTATCAGTGCTGCCAAAAAAGATTTAATTGAAAATGCCAAAAAGGCTGGTGTTGAACTAACTGGTGCCAGAACACTCATTAATCTGACCACTGATGTTATCCAAAATTCTAATCGAATTACTTGTACGATATCTGCTGAGGTTATTGAATTTCAGTAGCCAAGCTAAAACATAATTACTCCTTTCTATAGCTATTCAATTATTTGTTGGATAGCTTTTTTTTGTTTCGCAATAGAGCCTGTTTAAAAATAATCAAATATTAACATCCTTTTTCAACAGCCTCTTCCAGTGCCCCCAAACGCAACCTTTCCAAAAAAATCACGTAGATTAGAGTTGTTATCAACCAACAAAAAACGACCTATGAAATTTGTAGATGTAAAAAACGACATCGCTTTTAAGAAAATATTTGGCAATGAGAAAAAGACTCAAATTTTGATTTCTTTTCTCAATGCCATCTTGAAATTGGAAGGCCAGCAATGTATTGTGGAGGTAGATATTATCAACCCTTATTTGTTGCCCCGAATAGCGGGCGAGAAAGCCTCTATTATTGATGTGCGTGCCAAGGATCAAAAAGGAAGGCAATTTGTAATAGAAATGCAAGTGGCGGATGTAGATGGTTTTGGCAAACGTGTGCAGTATTATACTTGTCGAGATTACTCCATCCAAATTGATCGGGGGGATCAGTATGCCTTGCTTAAGCCCACCTATTTTATTGGAATTTTAGATTTTAATTTCTTTGAGAAGGCCGAATATTTATCCAATCACATTATTTTGGACGAAAAAACTCATGAACACCGACTAAAAGATATTCGGTTTACTTTTATTGAATTGAAGAAATTCAACAAAGAGGTAACAGAATTAGAAACATTGACGGACAAATGGATCTACTTTATTAAAAAAGCCGAAGACTTACACCTGATTCCTGACAATGTTAATGACACTGGATTGATAGAGGCTTATAAAGATGCCGATAAGCACAGTTGGGACAAGGAAGAACTCATTGCCTACGATAATTCCTATATTGCCGAACAAGACGAAAGAGGAAAAATCATTGCTGCTGAAATTAAAGGGAAAATTAAAGGGAAAACCGAAGAAAAAGAAGGCGTGGTAAAACGATGCTGGAAAAAAAATATGGCGGTACAAGATATAGCCGAAATTGCAGGTTTATCCATTGAGCAAGTCCAAGAAATTATCAAAAATTTTACCAATGAAAAGAATTCATAACTGGGATAGAGAAAAGTTTATTGCCTACGATAACTCCTATATTGCCGAACAAGACGAAAGAGGAAAAATCATTGCTGCTGAAATTAAAGGGAAAACCGAAGAAAAAGAAGGCGTGGTAAAACGATGCTGGAAGAAAAATATGGCGGTACAAGATATAGCCGAAATTGCAGGTTTATCCATTGAACAAGTCCAAGAAATTATCAAACGCTAACTTAAACTAATCCCCCAAAAACACCTCCCCAATATCCTCCAATTTCCCAAAAGTCTGCTTTCCACGCACAAAATGCTCCCAAACAATGCTCTTTGCGTAGCGTCCAGCAGGGCGAAGCGTGGGCTGTCCCTGATAAGCATGGGTGGCAATGGTTTTGGCGATGGCTACCCGTTTTTGGCGGCGGTGTTTGAATTGGCCGAAGTAATGCCAATGGGCTTTGATAATAGACCCAATATTCTTAAACTCCCCCTGCAATAAAAAGCGAAGACCAGCCACACCGTCCAAGAGCAAGCGAATCCAGATGATTTTGTGTACAGCCTCGCCCACCTCATTGTTGTATACCATACTTAAGCTGTTTCTGAAATTGAGGTAGGTTTTGTGAGGGCTGCTTTGTGGCAATGTCCCCCCTCCTACATGCCACACCACAGAACTAGGGCAAACAGCAATTTTATAATTGCCCCGTTTGAGTCGCCAGCAAAGGTCAATTTCCTCCATGTGTGCTTTAAAATCTTCATCAAAGCCCCCAAAGTTGTGAAAGCAAGCAGGGCGAATAAACAAAGCCGCACCACTCGCCCAAAAAATTTCTTGTGGCCTATCGTGTTGGCCTCGATCTTCCTCCAATTGGGTAAAAATTCGTCCTCGGCAAAAAGGATAGCCCCAACAATCCAAGTAGCCTCCCGAAGCACCTGCATGTTCAAACAAATAGGGGGTTGATTCTAGCCGAATCTTGGGCTGGCAAGCTGCAATTTGTGGGTCATTTTCTAGCAATTCCACCATTGGTTCAATCCAGTTGGGAGCTACCCGCACATCCGAATTGAGCAGAATGTAATAATCGGCCTCCACTTGTTTTAATGCGCGATTGTAGCCACCTGCAAACCAATAATTTTCAGGCATAGCGATCAGGTAACGTCTTTGCTCTGTTTCTTGTTGCGCAGCTTCTTTGGGTGCAACAAAGCCCTCTTGTTGGAGATAAGCTACAGAATCATCTGTAGATGCATTATCAGCCACATACAAGGACATATTGGGGTAAGTGGAAGCATAAACAGAAGGCAAAAAATCAGGCAAGTAATTGTTTTGCAAACCATTATAATTTAAGATAACAACGGCAACATGGGGCAGTTGGCTCATATCAACAACTATTTTTTTGAGAGATGGAGGCGAACATTAAGAGGGTTCAAAAACTGCCAGAGCCGCTTCTTTATCGCGTGCCAATTGGGCTTTTAATGCTTCTAGAGAATCAAATTTGATGTCGCCACGAAGGTAATCCACAAATTCTACACTCAGTATTTCATCATAGATTTGTTGGTCAAAATCAAAAATATTGACCTCTATGGTTTGGGCCAAATCACTGTCTATGGTGGGGCGATTGCCAATGTACAACATCCCCTCATATTCGGTTTGTTCGTGCTGTACACGCACAGCATAAATCCCTATTGGGGGAATCAATTTGTATGGATGTAGCACCTGTATATTGGCCGTTGGAAACCCTATGGTATGACCAATTTGTAAGCCCTTAACGACTTTGCCCGTAATGCCAAAAGGATGGCCAAGCCATTGGGCGGCTTGTTGCACATCGCCCTTTAATAATGCCTTGCGTACCTTGGTAGAACTCACCGCTATATCCGCCACTTCTTGCTTGGATATTTCTATTACTTGAAAATCGTGCTTTTGCTCAAAATTCTTCAAATAGGAAATATCACCAGCTCTATCTTTTCCAAATTTGTGATCGTAGCCAATGGCAATAATACTAGGCTGAAAATGTTTGACCAAAAAATCCTCAATATAAGCATCGGGGCTTTGATTGGCAAATGCTTGCGAAAAAGGCACTACAACCAATACATCTACTTGGTATTGTTCTAGCAATGCTGCTTTTTCCTCTAAGGTATTCAGTAGTTTTAAATTATGTGCCTTGCCTACTACAAGACGCGGATGAGGATCAAACGTAATGAGAATAGATGTTCCATGGATGGTAGCAGCTAGGTCATTAATTTGTTTGATAATTTGTTGATGCCCAAGATGCACTCCATCAAAAGACCCAATGGTTAAGACTGGGTTTTCAAAACTTGGTAATTGGGATAAATTTCGAAATATTCTCATGCTTTTGGTGTGCTAACGCCTAAAGTTGTTGGTCCTCTAATAAATTACGCCTACTGATTATTGGCAGTAGATCTGGGCACAGGATAAAACTGCATATAGGCACCAAATGCCCAACCAATTTTTCCCTTTTTGGTTTTCACTTTTACCCAAGGAGCTTGCCGAATTTCATCTACAGAAACACGTAGTTTCTGTAACGCTGTGGATTCTCCCATATCCAATACTTCCTCACCATAACCTAGATAAGCCAATACTGCTCCTGATAATTCAGGAGATTGGCGCAAACGCAAGCTGTCGGCCAATATATACAGTTTTCGCGGCTGGCGCAAACTGTCTGAATTGGCCGTTACAGCAGTGGTCACGGGTGTACTGTTGTTCCCTGCTGCACTAAAAGAGCTGCCATTCGTTTGATTACTATCTATAGCCACAACAGAAGAATCCATGACTTGTTCGGTAACAATGGGCTGTTCGGCAGTAGAATCAGGTGTTGGTTCTTCTCCACATTTAGAAAAGGCATACAAAAGTATGGCAAAACCAATCAACCCTATGGCTGTTAGTTCTATATTATTTAATCTACCTTTGGTGGGTTTAGGAACAGGCTTATCCTCTTGTTGAGGACGGCGTGGTCTGTTGGATGGCATGGTATCTTTATAATTTTATAATAAAATACTGATGGCTTAAAGGTACTGAATTTTTAGGCAAGAGTATTACAAAAGAAACGTTTATATTGTAGGCTCATACGATTGGGTATTATTACTAGACAAATCCTAGCTTTCATGAATATCTTTAGAATAATTGGGCTGTGGTATATGGTATGGAGTCTTAGCAGCTGTTTAGAAGCCAACCACCCCCCTGCCACTTCTACCGCCAACGTGGTAACCACAGTAGTAGTATCAGATGCCATTCCACTACAAGATACGATTCCCCAAGGGCTGCAATGCTTGCTGCAAGCTTACCCTCAACAACAATGGAAAGCCAATGCAACCACACTTATTTGGCCAGATGGAACGACTATGCCTTACCGAGATAGCAGCACTTGGCCAAGCTTTTGGGACTCGCTAGAACAGCCCAACTTGGCTTTACAATTGGCTCAAATCTATCCTAAGGGTACAGATTACCCCATTCCTTCTAAGAATCACGACCCAGGACGGATAAGAGTCGATGCTTTTTTTAAGAAAATGTATGGAGCCAATAAAGCAGCTGTAGAGGCTCAACTTACGGAGGTCAATTTTCTGGGTACCAACGTTCGAGTGACGACTGTGAATAAGGTACACCAACGGCTAGAAGCAGTCGTCAAAGCGTTGGAAAAACATCCCGAATGGCATGACTACTGCCTTCCGACAGCAGGTACTTTTAACTGGCGCACCATTGCAGGCACCTCGCGTCTAAGCAGCCATAGCTTTGGCATTGCCATTGATTTGAATGTAAAATGGGCCAATTATTGGCGGTGGGCAGTGGGCAAAAAAAATGCAAAGGGCACGCGTCCGATTACTTACAAAAATCGGATGCCTTTGGGATTGATTGCCCTGTTTGAGCAAGAGGGTTTTATCTGGGGGGGCAAATGGTACCATTATGATACCATGCACTTTGAGTATCGACCAGAATTGTTGTTGTAACAATATTCTAACGAACTACAAAAGCAAAATAACCTGTGCGTAAAGCAGCGGCTGGATTGTCATCTTCCCAACATAATTGATTGGTATCTACGGGCGAGTAGAATTGGCAAAGATTATCAATATAAGCATAATTATTGTTGCCATTATTGGCAATGATTCTAGAATTGGCGGTAATGTATTGCTCGCATCTGGTTTGACTAACCATAAGGCGATTGCCTGTACGTTGTATGACCAATGGATCTTCGAGCAAACTATACTGAAAGGGCAACACTAGTTCGGAGCGGTACAGCCCTGACTGAAGGGCGACCAACCCTATTTTAAATTGCTTATTGTTGGATGCCTCAAATCGCCAAAAAGTACCAAATTCAGGGTTATTAAGCTGTTCTACTTGCCCTGTTTCAACCACTGTGGTAAAATATTTATCATCATAATTGGCATAAAGGGTATCTAAGCGTCCTACTCTAAACTTGAAGTACAAATCAAAGGGTTCTAAATTTACCACATCGCCTGTATTATTATTTAGTAAAGGTTCCCTAATATCCATGCTGTACCAAATGGTATCGCCCACCTCTACACTGTCTTGGACACTCACTTCTAATGGAAAATCAAACTCGTAATCTACCCGACAATCGGGCAATTCGCAAGCTGTACAACACAGCATTCCCATAAGAATCCAAAATGCTAAAAAGGAAAAATTCACGTTGCTTATTTTTTATATTTTATGATATACAAGTTTATGGGTTGTTGGGCTTGTTTGTAGGTTGCTTGGCTGACCAAATTTCCTTGGGTATTAAATAGGCGTTCTTGGCGTATTTCAAGGCGATCTCCAAAGTAGTAGGCTTCTTGCTGCTTTTTTAAATGGCCATTGGGCTGGTAGCACATTGTTTTTTTATACTTTTTGGACAGTTCAGAAATGGGCATGGATAAAGAAATTTCTTGGCACAGTTGTTCTTTTTCATTGTAATTATAAACCGCTTTTTGGGTAACTGTCCCTATGTTATCTAGTGTCCAACGCTCTATCAACAATCCTTGCTCATTATAAACCATAGAGTCTACGGCAAACAGATCCTTTTGCTCTGGAGTTTGATCTTGTCCCAAATTATAAGACCGTGCTGTCGTTAATTGCTTTTTATCATTATACTCATATACATAATAAGCACACCAGTATGAATTACCAAAAGGAGCCAAACAATCCTTGTACCGCAATAACTGTCCTTGCTCATCGTAGGTATAAACCACATGCAAACTGCCCTGCTGATCGACTACATAGTATTTGAGTTTCCCCGATTCTTCAAAGGCATACGTTGTGGTACTAGAATCTACTACATTAAAGCCCACCATTTCTAACCCAGCCAAATAAGCTCCTCCTTGTTGAGCCAAACTATCCCAAGTATAAGAGGCAGGCAACTGAAAGCGTACATGATAAAGCTTCTCTTTTTTATAGGTATACAAAATATCCTCTCTCAAATATCCTGACTTGTAATACTGCTGTTGGGTCAATTGTAAATCTTTTCTTTTGCCTGTAGCACTCTTGTAGGTTTCTTTGATTGAATAGTTGCCCTTGTAACGCATGTGTGTCTCCAACTCTTGGCTTTTGAGCCAATGATCGTAGGCATTTTGAGCCATACTTGTATCAGGTATTCCATTTAATAGAAAAAGGAATAGGATGAATATAGCTGTAGAATAATCTATTTGGTAAGAATTCATGATATGAAGGGGTGAGTACTAGCGATTGTGCGTTGAATGGTCAGACAATTTTAAAGTGCCTGACTATTCACACGTCATTAAAATTATACTGGTGGCCTCTCTTCTAAAGGTTAACCTTCATTCCCCATTCGCACAGCACACCAGACATCAAGACCCAAGACAAGAGCCAATATCCAAAATGAATCAGTATATACTTGACATTGTGGCGTTCGCGCACTGCCAAGACGATAATAACGGGCAAAATAAATACCACAGCCCCCAATACACCATGCACCACTCCATGTCCAAAACTCAAGTGCATATCCCCCACCAATTTGGCAGCCTGCTCAAAAGCCAAAGTCGCTTCTGTTCCTTCTTGTCCAAAACCTTCTCTACCAATAAACAATTGCAACAAACTCATTTGGTGGTTTACATATCCCATTAGGCCAAAAGCCGTCAAAAAACCTAAAATATAACTGCCTACCGCTCTAAAAACACCAAAAGGAGGCATCTTTGTTTTGGTCTGGTTCTCTAGGGTACGCCCAAATACATTGGGATGATACCACACAACAGCTATAATCAAAGGAATAAAGGCAACTAGGGGTATTAAAGCGAAATTAGGTTCAAAAGCCATAATTCTTTATTTTTGAGGTGACTTAAAAGTTGACCCCACAATATACGCATCTTAGAGTAAGAAGTTGTTTCAGAATAGTTGATATTTTGGTCTGTTAATTGAAGGGTAGGTTATGAACTGGTTTCTTGTTAATTATTATCAGAATTTAGGCGGTATGCTTTTAAAAAACAACTGGACAATTTTATTATTCTATGGGCTAATCATGGTGTTGTGTTCTACAACCACTTGTAGCCAGCTTCCTCCCCAGCCCAACCACCAGCCCCCTAAAAAAAGCAATGCGCTTATTCACGAAACCAGCCCTTACTTATTACAACACGCCTACAATCCTGTGCAATGGCACGCTTGGAATGAGGCGACCTTGGCACGAGCTCAAAAAGAAAACAAGCCCCTACTGATTAGTATTGGTTATGCGGCCTGTCATTGGTGCCATGTCATGGAACACGAAAGCTTTGAAGATGAAGAAGTGGCCCAATTGATGAACGAGCATTTTATTTGCATCAAAGTAGATCGCGAAGAGCGGCCCGATGTCGATCAGGTGTATATGACGGCCTGCCAACTCATTAATAAAAGTGGGGGTTGGCCTCTCAATGCCTTGGCACTACCTACAGGAGAACCCTTTTATGCAGGGACGTATTACCCCAAAGAAGATTGGAAAAAAATACTGCACCATTTTATCCAATTACAAAAAAACAAGCCCGAACAATTACAAAATTCGGCTCAACAACTCACCAAGGGCATTGCCCAAATGCACCAAATTCCTAGTAGTAGTCAATTACAATTGACCACTACAGAACAATTGCAAGATTTATTTACCCAACAAAAAAATACAATTGATTGGAAAAAAGGAGGCTTTCTTAGAGGGCAAAATAAATTTCCACTTCCCAGTAGTTGGCGGTATTTATTGCGCCACGGGGTATTACTTCAAGCGCCCAAAGCGGTAGAAGCGGTACACACCACCTTGCAGCAAATGGCACTTGGTGGTATTTACGATCAATTGGGTGGTGGTTTTGCTCGCTACTCTACGGATGCCAATTGGAAAGTTCCTCATTTTGAGAAAATGCTTTATGACAATGCCCAATTGGTGCGCTTATATGCCGAGGCGTATCAGCAACAAAAAAATCCATTGTATAAAAAAGTGATTGAGCAAACCCTAGCTTGGGTTGAACGGGAAATGACGGCACCACAAGGCGGATTTTATGCTTCCTTGGATGCCGATAGTGAGGGCGAAGAAGGGGCCTATTACGTATGGACTAAGGCAGAAACTGAAGCCATATTGGGCACAGAGCAAGCTGCTTTGTTTAATGATTTTTATCAAGTCACTGCTTTGGGCAATTGGGAACACGGCAAAAATATATTGTTGCCCTTAGAGGGCAATATGGAGCAACATCAAGCTATGGCTCCATTGCGCCAACAATTGCTCCAAATTAGGCAAAAGCGCGAACGTCCTGCCTTGGATAACAAACAAATTACGGCTTGGAATGCCCTACAAATTACCGCTTACATCAAAGCATATCGAGCATTGGGCACTGAAGCATACTTGACCACAGCACGTACCCAAATGGAGTTAATTTTACAACATGCTTGGAGCGAACAACAGCAAGTTACGCGTATATTTTCGATGAATGCGGATAAAAAATTGGCTGGTTTTTTAGATGATTATGCCTTTTTGATAGAGGCTTGTTTGGAGTTGTATCAAGTTACTTTTGAGGAGCAATGGCTAGAACATGCTCAATTATTGGTGCAATATACCCAAACACATTTCTTGGATCCCCATACCAATCTATTCTTTTATACGCCTAGTTATAATACACCGTTGGTTGCGCCCAAAACCGAAGTACACGATCATGTAATCCCTGCTTCCAATTCTCAAATGGCACTCAATCTGTATCATTTGGGCATTTATTATAATAATAAGGCCTATCAAACACAAGCACAAGAAATGCTCGGCCACATCAGCCAGCCAATGTTCAAAGATCCAAGTTATTTTGCCAATTGGGGGTTGTTGTTGCTAGAACAAACACTGCCTTTGTACGAAGTGGCTATTGTAGGTACAGAGGCTCAACAAAAGCGGCAAGTTTTTGATGCTCATTATTTGCCCCAAGTACTTTGGTTGGGCGGCCAAACAGAAGGCAACTTGGTTCTGCTCCAAGACAAACTGGTTCCTCAACAAACTACTATTTATGTTTGTCAGAATCGGGTTTGCCAACGCCCTGTAACCAAAGTGGCTGCGGCACTGCCTTTGATTCAACAAGCACTGAAGTAAGCACCACTTTCTAAAAAAAGAGCATCTTTGTTAGTGATAATTTATACTTTTGTATCCCATCAATTTCTATTATTATGCGTTTTACATACGGTTCTTGGTTGCTTTGTAGTGGTTTATTCTTATTCCTAATAGCCTGTGACTCCTCTACCCCCAATCAGGATACCACTCCGCCCCCTCCAAAAGATGAAATTCCTGTTAGTCTTCGTTCTTTTGTACAACAAATGAAACAAGCAGAAGCAGGTCAAGACATTCCCTCTTCTTTGAGTGCTGCCTATATTGCACCTGCCCTAGCCAAGGACTCTTTGTATCCTTATCTATCTGATGAACATGCTAGTTACCAATATGGAGAAATGATTTATGAAGACAGCAGTTTGATGGTGCTGAGTTTCTATTACAAGGCATTGGATGGGCGTAGTTTGCTGGCCGCTTCGTTCTTGGCGAGTTATGATAGAGCCACAGAAACCTGCTTGGATATGCGGCCTATTTTTAGCAGCTCTACTTTTGATTGGAGTGCAACGGAAGGCTACCAATTAGGTCTTTCTTGCCAATCTAGCATTAATTATATAGACAATGGCAGCTTGGGAATTTTACAGTTAGAAAGTTCGGTCAAACACTTTTATACGGCTCTAGAGAAAGGCGTAGTACCACGCCCCAATACCACCACTATTTCTCAACATGTTTTGCAGCCCAATGGTAAATTTTCATCTCGTGTACTTTCATCCCAAAAACGTACGTCCTAATGCGCTATTTATTACTACTAAGTTTCTTTTGTTATGGCCTAAATATTCAAGCGCAAACAGAACTTTGTGTACAACCAGCCTTGCAGTATGAATTATCTTCTCAATACCTAAAAGAAACACGCTAGCATTGGGTAGCACTTCCTTTGAATTACTCAGATACCATAAAATATCCTGTTATTTATGTATTGGATGCGGAGTGGCGATTTGATCTGATACGGCATTTGGTTTTTGATTTGGGGGCCAATGGCTTGATACAACCCTCTATTATTGTGGGTATTCCACATGTAGAGGTTCAAAACAAACGCGGAATCGATTTAACGTTTAGTCCATCTAGTGTGGAGTATGATGGCGAGGCCGTAGATTCTACTTGGTATAATAGTAGTAATTCGGGAGGGGCACAGCATTTTTATGATTACTTAACCCAAGAGCTGATTCCTTTTGTAGAGCGTACTTATTCTACCAACCAACACGAGACGCTCATTGGGCATTCTTATGGAGGCTATTTTGGCGGCTATTTACTTTCGCTCCCACATCCTTTTGAGGTGCTGCATTTGTACGATCCCTCTATGTGGTATAGTGATGGAGAAGTGCTTCAACGATTCCAACAAAGCAACCACAGGAAACCCGTTAAGGTACATGTTACGTATCAGCCTGTTCCTGTTTTTCATAAGAACAAAATTGAGGCTTTTATTTCTCTGTTAGAACAAGAGCACTCTATTGAGCTTACCAAGCATTTGTATCCCAACAAAACACATAATTCGCTTTTTGTGGATAGTTTTTATCGAGGCATTTTACTGACCAATAAATAAAGAAGGCAGGCTAGAGTTGCTCTAACCTACCTTCTTTACAGTATTACACCTTAAACATAAAGTCTTATTCTTTTACAAACTTCTTAGTGATTACTTTACCATCTGCTTTTACCACTGCTACATAGTATAAACCTGTAGAGAGTGCAGAAATATTGATTGCATTAGCTCCAGCTTCCAATTCACCTACCCATACCGTGCGTCCTGTAGCATCTACGATACGTCCAGTGTAATTGGTAGTGATATCACCCAAGTCTACATTGATGGTACTGTTAGCAGGGTTTGGATACAACTGAACATTTTGTTCTGCAACCTCTTCTACAATAGTAGTAGTAGTAGCAGCACCTCTAGCACTTGATCCTATACAGAAAGAAGTACCTGAAACAGCTTGGCCATCGCCAGATAGGCTATAACTAGCTCCACAACAAGTATTAATGTTTAATACATAATCACCTGCTGGCAAGTTCAAGGTAGTAGTAGTAGTACTTCTAGGTGCAATGGTACCATTGCTCGCTACTACATTTCCAGTATTCGCCTCCTCTACAGTCCAGCTAATGCCAGCGGTTTTTTTCTTTGTTGTTAATGTTAGCTCAACAGTTGTGTAGCAGTTGTTACCGCCGCCACCGCCGCCACCGTTGCCACCCATAACCTCACGTGGGCCACCTTGAGCCAAACAAGCGATCATTCTGTCTTTTTGTCCAGCAGAAAACATATACATACAAGCATCGTAGCTGTAATCCATGTAGTTCATGTGCATATCTACTGAACCACAAGAACTAGAATTAGCAGCTGGACAACCAGTATTGGCGCCACCTGCATCTGGTGTATCATCTACAAAATCACTCGCAGTACAACCACCATCACCCCAAATGTGACGCAAGTTTAAGTAATGTCCTACTTCATGTGTAGTCGTACGTCCCTCATCATATGGTGCAGATAGATAAAATCCATTTCCATATTGTGTACTACCAAAGTACTGTGGTCCCATTACCACACCATCGGTAGCCAATGATCCACCTGGGAATTGAGCATAGCCCAAAATTCCACCTCCAATATTACATACCCACATGTTGAGGTGGGTTTCTGGTGTAATAGGATCTATTCCACCTCTTGAAGATTTTTTCATATCATCTCTAGTTCCCCAAGATGTTTTGGTAGTTGATTTGCGTGTTGTTGCTACCAGTGTAAATTGAATACCAGTATTGCCCGCAGCTACAGAAGCAAACATTGTTGGTATCTTACCAATATCACTATTAGTAGCGGCAAAATCAGCATTCAATTGATCCATTTGAGACTGAATCTGTGCATCACTAATGTTTTCTTGACTTGTTCTGTAGAGTACATGTACATAAACAGGAATATTAATTGTATTACGGCCATAGCTTCCTCTGTGCTCACGGATGTATTGCTGAGTCATTGACTCAATCTGCTGCATACGTTGCTCTAGGGAAGGATCTGCTTGAATCTGATTTTGCAGATTGGTATGCGCGTGACAGTTTCTGCCTGGTGTGTGGTTGTGGTCGTGTACTTCTTCTAGGCTAGTAACGTGGATAGCACTACTTTGTGTTTGTGCTTGTGTGTTCCATGTAAATAACAAGCTAAATGTACACAATAATAAAAAAGTGAGTTTTAAACTGTTCTTCATAATTCAATTGTTTTTTTTTTTGATTTACCTTAATGTAAAGGTATTGTTATGTTTTTAGCACTTGCAAGAAAAGAAAAAATTACGAGTATATACAGCAAATTTAAATTTTGTTTTGCATAGCAAAGCAGAATAAAACATTATAACAGGTCAAAAAAACCATTTTTTTTACAGCTTGCCTTGAAGCTTAACAGCTTTTTAATATTTTTTATTACAAATAAAACAATACAAAAACAATTGACTAACAATTAAATAAAAGAAAACTATATACTGTTAAATAGTTTACACATTTGTTGATTTGTGACGCTTCAATCTACCTAAAGGATGTTTTTAAATATGACAACTTTATTACTTTTTATAAAACAATTGGCTTAGTAATTTTATAATTTGTTATTGCATTATCATAAAATGGAGGAATAAGTAGGTGTATACAATTGAATCCTAAAAGACTCTTTATAAATCTTGTAGCGGCTTCTTAAAATAAAAAAATGAGCCATCCCAACTTATGGGATGACTCATGGCTATTACAGTATTACACTTAAAAAAATTCTTATTCTTTTACAAATTTCTTAGTGATTACTTCACCATTGGCTTTTACTACTGCTACATAGTACATACCCGTAGACAAAGTAGCAATGTTGATGGCATTAGCACCAGCTTCTAATTCTCCTACCCATACGGTACGGCCTGTAGCATCTACGATACGGCCAGTGTAGTTAGTTGTGATTTCGCCTAAGTCTACATTGATCGTAGTATTGGCAGGGTTTGGATATAGGTTGATTTGAGTAGCTGTGATTTCTTCTACTTCTTCTACATCTGCAATAGTATTGGTAGTTGTATTTGAAGCAGTTCTGTTACTTCCAGAGCCAATTTCAAGATCATCAATAGATATATCACTACTCCAGCCTCCTGTCACTGCATTAAAACGCAATCTTACAGCACTGTTACCTGCATAATTACTTAAAGATACATTAGCTGTTCTCCATTGGTTTCCTTGGTTTCCTGATTTAGACCATACAGTAGTCCAGCTACCTCCATTGTTAGTACTTACCTGCAACTGTACAGATCCCATTGCACTTCTGCTACTATACATGTGATACTGGAAGGAAAGTGTACCGTTACTACCCAAGTTGCTAAAGTTAAGAGAAGGGCTTGTAATGATTGCTCTCTTACCATTGCTATTAGGGCTAGAAGCTTCTGTGTAAATGTAGTGGCTACCATCAGCAGCAGAATTTGGTCCTGTACCACTAGAAGGAGTGCTACCACTTATACGTGTCCAGTTGAAGTTATCACTGCTACTCTGTGTCCAATTTCCAAAATTAGCATTAAAACTTTCAGAGTAAGAGAAGTTTCCTCCTCCACCAGAGTTTCCACCAGAATTACTATTTCCTACACAAAAAGATTCGCTTGCTGAACTTCCAAAACCACTACCTGTAGCGAATGTAACTCCATTTCCTTTGAGTGTGTAGCCACCATTACCTAAAATACCATCTCCATAAGTATCTAAAATTTCAAATGTATACAGCCCATCAGGTAAGTTCCAAGTGAAATTTCTAGTTTGGGTGTTTCCATAACCACTGCCAGACTCTACTGTAGTACCAGAGGCGTTTTTAACTGTCCATGAAGTTTCAGAACCATATTGATCGGTAACTAAATTCAATTCTACAGAAGTGTAAGGCCCGTTACAGATACTACCTGAGCCTAAATCGCTGCGAGATGTATTCAAACAAGCGATCATTCTATTTCTTTGTCCTTTGGTGAACATAAACATACAATTGTCATCAACATAATCCATATAATTCATGAACATATCTCTTTGTCCCCCTGAACAGGAATTAGTATTACTGCTGGGACAGCCATAGTTAGAATTACCTGCTGTAGGCGTATCATCTACAAAATCATCAACATTACAACCACCGTCACCCCAAATGTGACGTAGATTGAAATAGTGCCCTACCTCGTGTGTAGTAGTACGTCCTCTATCAATAGGAGCACTCAAATAATAACTATTTGGATTACTGCCGAAATTACGGCTACCAAAAAACTGTGGAGACATCACAACACCATCGGTAGAAAGTGGTCCAGTATCAGGAAACTGAGCGTATCCTAAAATTGTATTTCCATCTACTTGACCAATATTACAGACCCACATGTTTAGATGTGTACTTGGTGTAATAGGGTTAACTCCTCCACTAGAAGCTCTTTTCATATTATCACTCGTTCCCCACTCGCGTACAGTAGTGCTTTTCCGTGTTATATTTACCAGATTAAATCGAATTTTTGTATCAGCAGCAGCGACAGATCTAAAATCTAATGGTACACTATTAAAGTCACTATTGGTGCCTGAAAAATCAGCATTCAATTGATCGATTTGAGACTGTATTTGTGCAGTACTGATGTTTTCGTTACTTGTTCTATAGATTACATGCACATACACAGGAATTGTACGTTCACTTCGTGCGTTGAACGTTCCTACATTCTCACGTATGTATTGTTGGGTTTCGGCCTCCATTCTTTGCAAGCGATCTGCTAATGTGGGATCTGTTTGGATTCGATCTTGCAAATTGATGTGAGCATGGCAATTTTTGCCCGTTGTATGATCAGGGGCATGATTTATAGTAGTAGCGTGGATAGCTCTATCTTGAACTTGGGCTTGGGTTGTTAAGGTAAATAAGCTGAATGTACACAGCAATAAAAATGCGATTGTTAAACTGTTCTTCATGATTGTGTTTCGAAAAATAATTTGATTGATAGTCTAATTGTCTTCATAAAAACAACTAGATGTTTTGTTTTTAGCTGATACAAAGAAAAGCAACTCATCGCATTCTCACAACACACAAAAATGGGGTATCTAAGCTCTCTAACCAAACAAAAAAACGCGCTAAAATTCGCTTCCCAAATAATATCTACTTTTGTTTTTTTTGTTATTAGAACAATTTATTTTTGTTTTGGTAAAAAATACCTTATCTATTTCAAACAACTAAATACCAAATGGTTATATAAAAATCAATCAAAACTAACAGCTACAAGACCAATATAAATTGGCTTCAATAGTAAGATTAGCAATTTATTTTTTGGATTAACCAAAAAGTTTAAAAGAAAGGTTTAAAAGAAAAATGAAGGTTAAAAAAAATGTCTGTTTTTTTGCAAAACAGACATTAAAAAGACAATTATTTTGTGATATGGTGTACCCAACTAATGAGCTTTGGCATTAGCACACTTTTTCTTTTTAAAATTCTTTCTTTCGTATACGCTATTGTTTATCCATTTCAATCGTCACATTTAGCCCAAAGAGCGAGCCACTAGTGATGCGGAGATTGGTTGCTGTAAAATTCAGAATATCAAAAGTATCGTTGTAATTCCCCCCATCCTGCGAGGGATCATTAATAATTAATAGGTTTTCTACCTCATCAAATTCATAGGTAAAAGCACCTGTAGTAGCATCCGAAGCTTTGTAATCTTGCCCTGCACAAGGAGGGGAAGAACAGTTATCAAAGGTGAGTGTAGAACCATCACCCGGTATGGTACTGGTCAAAAACTCTGTAGAGGTAATACGCCAAGTACCTTCTGCCTTGTCATAGACTGTTTGGAGGCCCTCTGCATTCTCACAAGCGTTCATCAAAATCGCTCCAAAGAACAGCAAAGCAATGCTTAAATATTTCATATTATTGGATGATTTTAGTCTTGGGTAATAACTTCTGTATAGCAGCTACTCTGGCGGCTGGTATTTTGTTGCCTTTGATTAATAACCTTTTCAAGTTTTTGCAGTCTCCCAAAGTGTCAGGCAAGTCTGTTAGTTGGTTATTGGACAAATCCAAACGCTTTAAGTCGGTTAATTGACCAATTTCATCAGGAATAGAGGACAATTCGTTATCCTTAAGAATGAGCTGGTTCAGTTGCGTTAGTTCTGTAATAGCTCTTGGAAATTCTTTCAGTTTCTCAGGCTTTTTGCCTGACAAGAAAGCTTCCATAGAAGTAGCGGTCATAGCTGTTTGAGGTACCGTTAGCATATGACCTTGTGTCGTCGTGTACTGTATTTGGCTCAGATAAGGATTTTCTGTAGGATCGTATGTATCTTCTTCTTCTGCCTTGGCCTGTTCAATCATACCTACTCCTTCAAAACCAGCTAATTCACTTTGTGCAGCATTATACTCATTGCTGGGTCTACGATCAATATTCAAATTGGTTCTATTGAGATCAACAGCCATATCTTTGTTCCATTCGTAGGCACGGCTGCGCTCATAAATGAGATCTTTCAACGCTTGACGAGCTTCTGTGGCATTGGAAGTAACATTTGAATTGGTCAATTTGATCGCATCTTGGATGGCTTGGCGCGCTTCTTCAAAATTGAGTAAGTACATCTGTGCCCAAGCAATGTTTTGGTACAAATGAAGGCTGATGCGCTTATTGATGCGTGCTTTTTTGTCGTCCAAATCCAGTTCTTCCAGCTCTTTGGTCCAAGTAGCAATAGATTGTTCCAAAAGCCCTTTGGTAAGATCAGACATGCCTTTCTTTTTGATCACTTTGAATGCTTCAATTGCTCCTTTTTGAGCGGCATCTAAGGCTGTGTAATCATGTCCACCACCTTTGGCACTGGCAATTTTGACCACGTCCTCTGCTGTTACAAAAAATGCAGCATTGTTGATAAATCTTTTGGCAATTTCAAAGTTTTGGTTTTTAGCTTCGTTGTTGATTGTACCATTCAATCCCGCTTTGTCTTTTTCGTAGTTCTTTTTTAGTTGTGTACTTACAAAATGCTCACATTGCTTATGCCCATATTTGTATATAGCTGGGCCACTAGTAGCCACTTGCTCCATATAAACCGTTTTGCCTGCTGTATTGCTAATTTTTACAATCGAATTGGGGTTTGTGTAGTCAATTTGATAATAAAAGGTTTTGAGTGTTATGACATCTTTTAGAGAACCACCCTTGGGAACACAAGTAGTTTCTACTTCTTTCATCTGTTTATTACCAACCATAACATCTTCTGAATAAAAACTAACTTGTAGGTCTTGTTGACTATTGCCATCTAACGGAATCTTGGGATATTCAATGAAGGTGGATTTAGTTTGATTCATTTTTACACTTTGTGCATTCATAACATTCGTACCAACACACAAGGCACCTATTACTAGTAATAAAGGTTTCATAACAAGAGTTATTTAAGTGATTAAATGTGACAACTAATTTTATAGTTACACCTGTCTCTTGCCAACTATAATGCCAGAATTAGTATTTTCTTAACAATGTTCATTGGTAATGCTTGGCTAAACAAATCTGCTGTTCTCAAATAGCTGCCATTTATGATACCCCAGACATAGAAAAAGCGTCCTGAAGTTGCCTTCAGGACGCTCTATTATTTGAGAGAGATTAATTAGCCTCTTCTTATTTTTTTACAAATTTCTTTGTTACAACTTCACCATCTGCTTTTACGATAGCTACGTAATACATACCAGTAGATAAAGAAGCAATGTTGATGGCATTGGCACCAGCTTCTAACTCTCCTACCCATACCGTACGACCTGTAGCATCTATGATGCGGCCATTGTAGTTGGTAGTGATTTCACCCAAGTCTACATTGATGGTATTGTTAGCAGGGTTTGGATATAGGCTAATTTGTTTAGCTGTTATCTCTTCTACTTCCTCTACATCTGCAATAGTATTGGTACTTCCAATAGTTCTATTAGCACCACCTACACAAAAGTTAGTTGATTCAGAGCTTCCAAAGCTACCACCAGATGCTAGTGTAGTTGAACCATCATTCAATGAATAAGAACCATTACCATAAGTACAGCAAATACCATCTCCATAAGCATCAGTAATAGTAAAGGTATAACAACCAGCATCTAAGCATTCATTAATAACTAATGTAGAACCATCTGCTTGGCTATCATAAATACCGCCAGTAGCTACTTCAACATTTGAACTGTTTGTAATCGTCCAGCTTGTTTCTTCTGGATAATTATCAAAAGTTAATGTCAAATTAACATCAGTACAAGTTGGACTACCACCACCAGTAGAGCCTACACAAATATTTTGAGTTTCCGTATTCGTAAATTGCCCCCCAGAAGCTAAAGAAGTACCACCAATAGTCAAGTCATAAGAACCATTACCATAAGTGCAGCAGATACCATCTCCATAACTATCGTTGATTGTAAAGTCATAGCAACCATCTGGTAAACAGAAGGTTTCTACAACCTGATTATCACCATTTGAATAACTGACACTAGACACTACAATATTACCAGCAGCATTTGTTAAGCTCCATGAAGTCTCCGAAGCATAGTTATCAAAATTCAATGTCAATACAACTTCATTGTCATTACAAGTAGGAGGCGTTCCTCCTCCTCCGCCACCAGTGTTTCCAGTAGTGCCTAGATTTGGACGATCATTAACCAGACAAGCCTCCATTCTAGCAGCTTGTCCAGCAGAGAACATGTACATACAGTCATCATTTGAATAATCCATGTAATTCATGTACATATCGTCTCCAGATTTATTACGACAAGAGTTAGTACCTGGGTTTGGACAACCATAATTAGGTCCCCCTGCTACTGGTGTATCATTTACAAAATCATCTGCATTACAGTTCCCATCACCCCATATATGACGTAAGTTTAAGTAATGACCAATTTCGTGTGTAGTCGTACGACCTTTATCAAATGGTGCAGACAAATAGTACCCACTTCCATAATTGTTACTACCAAAGTACTGTGGAGACATTACGACACCATCTGTAGAAGCAGATCCACCTGGGAATTGTGCATAACCTAATATGCCTCCTCCTATATTACATACCCACATATTTAGGTGAGTATCAGGTGTTGTGGGAAGCGTACCTTGACTAGTTTTCATAGCATCATTAGTTCCCCATTCTGTTCTTGAGCTTTGTTTGCGTGTAATACCTGCTAAGGTAAACTGAATACCTGTACTATCAGCAGCTACCCCAACAAAATCTGATGGTGGATTGTAATCCGCATTAGTAGCAGCAAAATCCGCATTGATTTGATCAATTTGAGACTGAATTTGTGCGTCACTAATGTTTTCTTGACTTGTTCTGTAAATTACGTGAACGTACACAGGAATCGTACGAGAGAATGTATTACGTCCACCAGCTACGCTTCTTTGACGGATATAATCTTGAACTTTAGATTCCATGTCCATCATGCGCTGTTCTAGGGCAGGATCTGCTTGCATTTGTTGTTGCAGATTGGTGTGTGCATGACAATTTCTACCGGGAGTATGTTCGTGAGCATCCTCCACAGTTGTAACATGGATAGCGCGATTTTGTGCTTGAGCTGTCCATGTAAATAGACTAAAGAAACATAGAACCAAAAAGGTGATTGTTAAACTGTTCTTCATGATTTGTTAATTGTGTTTTTTGTTTGAAAGTGTATTTCTGTTTTTAGCGATTGCAAAGCAAAGCAATTATTAGCACTTATCCAAGCGATAAAATATGGTAACTAAGTGCCCTAACAGAACAAAAAACGCCTTTTAAGCGCAAAACCCCGAAGAAGAAGAACTCTTTTTCAAAATGAAAAACCATATTTCAAAATGAAAATTTTTTTTTTTGGTAAAAAGCACCAAATGAGTCTTAAACTATTGATTTACAAAAAGATAAAACATATACAAATAAAACGAAATTAACTGTATTTCACTGAAATTTGGCCTAAAACACTCCTTTCCAAATTAATTTGGGCTGGATTATCAAAAATCAAAAAAAATGTCTGTAGCTCTAAAAAAATATTGCTCCCTGACAAAAAATTACTTTTGTAATAAAAATTGCCCTAAAAAAGCAGCTTTTTAAAAAAAATCCAGATCTATTTTTTAACATTATCTTTAGAGATTGAGTGCTATTGGAACATAAAAAAGCACCTCAACCAAGGGTTGAGATGCTTCTTGTATGCGTTGTACTGAAGAGGTTCAAGCACTATAGGATAGTGCCATAAGCCTTATTCTTTGATTAGTTTTTTGCTGATAGTACCTTCTTCTGTTTCTACTTGTAAGATATACAAACCACTAGTGAGTGCAGGCGTATGTAAGAATACTTGTTGTTGGCCACTTGCTTGCTCGCTATAAGCTTGCTGATACACACATTGCCCCAATTGATTGTAGAGTTTAATCTGTACATCCGAGTTGTTTTCCAAGTCATATCGAATCAATAAGTCGCGCTCAAATGGATTGGGCTGTACAGCTATATCAAATTCCTTGGTCTCCATATCTACGATTGTCGTAAATTGGTCGATTACACTAACAGGTGTATTGGTAAAAATCGGTGCATTGTAATCAAAGTAAATGGCTGCTTGATTGCTGATTTGTGTTCCTACAGGCAAGCCAGCGATACGATCAATCTTGAAATGGATAAACCCAATGCTTTGCTCCATGCTAACCGAAGAGTCTGGCAAATTGATGTTATTAAAAGTAAAGACCAGAATATTGCCATTTTCCAGCGTAACATCCATGTTGTGCTTGCTGTCCAATTCGCGTACGGTTTCGGGTAGTAAATTAACATCCAAAGTATCGCGAACGATTACAAACTGTGCAGGAGCAGTTCCTGTATTCTGAAAACGAATCGTATACTCTAATGTATTGTCGGTTTCATAAATAGCTCCTCCGTCCCAAGCATTGCCCGTACGATAAAGACTTACTTGTTTATCATTCGGATCATAAGAACCAATTACTACTGTTTGCTCACTATCTGTGTTGTTGTTTGGTGTGGCATCCCCTACTATTGGATCAATAGAAGCTGTTCCGAGTACATTGGTTCCTAAGGCTGTTCCAACAGGTACATCAAAGGTAACGTTTAGTGCGCGGCATTCTCCTGGCATTAGGTTGCTGTAAGACCACAAGAAACGATTGTTGGGAATATCGTGCAAGGTCAATTGTGTTCCTAATGATGAAATGGCATTAAATCCAAGAAAACTAGCATAATTGTATTCAATAGTACCTGATTGTATGGTATTGCCATTATTACAATAACGAACACGGGTAACATAAGGGAATCCAGGTGTAGCATTGGTGTAATCTCTTAGACGAATGTTTACATCTTGTAAGGGTGGGCGCGTGAGGTAAAAGTTTTGATTGTTGTAACGTCCTCCTAACACAACACCATTCACGGCAATAGTACCTCCTACTGGACACAGTACATTCGCATTGGGGTTGTTATTAATATACTCCACGGTATAATTACCTGCTGCAGATACATAAAACTGGTAATAACCATTGTAATTGGTAAACGCAACTCTATTGCCTGGTTGTAAACGTACCATTCTATTGGCTAGACGCAAACCATTGTTACAAGTATTGGTAGCCGAAACATCGCGCACATAGCCCGAAATCAAGGTTGGAGTTCCTGTGTTGCCTATTAGACGATAATAGCGCACCAAGGTACAACCTGTTACAGCATCCGTAATAGAAACGGTGTATCTTCCAGCACTAACGTTGCTAATATCTTGTGTTGTTGCTCCATTGCTCCACACATAAGTAAGACTGGTTGCTCCTGATACCGTAATATCAATTGCTCCTGTATTACCGCCACTAGTGGGATGTGTAAGATTAGCTTGTACCGTCACGGTTATTTGTCCACCTACAACGATAGGATCTACTTCTGTTTTACAACCATTATTATCAGTAATAATGGCCGAATACTGCCCAGCATACAAGGTGTGTTGTGTGGCAACATTCCCTGTTCCTGTAGACCATTGATAACTAAAAGGTGCAGCACCGCCTGTTACCTGAATCGTTGCACTACCATTTTTATTACCACAACTAGCATCTACAGAAGTGTAGGTAGCATTCAAGCTTGGAAAACTTGGTACGGTAAAAGAAGCAGCATCGGTACATCCATTCGCATCCGTAAGAGTTACCGTATAGCTATTACCAGGTACAGGATTGGCTAGACTTTGGTTGGTAGAAGCATCACTCCACAAGAAAGTATAAGGCATCGCTCCCCCCATAGGTGCAGCAGTCAAGAAGTCGGGTTCACAAGGAGCAGAAGGTTGAATATTGGCTACTACTTGCCCAGCATCATTAATTACAATTGTTTCTACCACAACACAACCATTATTGGTCACTGTAACGGTATACGTACCTGCTGCTACATTATTAATACTAGCAGTCGTTGCCCCATTGCTCCAAGCATAGCTTGGGTTGGTCATATTGTGTGTGGTCACACTCGCACTACCATTGTTCAGACCACAACTAGCATCTGTTGTACTATAGGTAATAAACTCTCCTACTGCAAAGGTATCTGTTCTGGAACACCCCCCATAACCATATAAGGTTACGACATGAAACCCTGCGGCAATATTTGTAATATCTTCGGTGGTTGCCCCTGTTGGCGACCATGACAAGCTTTGATATTGTCCATTGACTGTCAAATCAATAGCTCCATCACTATTGCCACAAGTAGCATCGGTCACCACAGCACTAGTCGTTACATAAGGCAATGCACTTACATTACTAATAGTGCCCACAGCCGTACATCCATTGGCATCTGTAACGGTTACCGAATACTGCCCGCCTTGCTGTACAGCAATCACCTCAGTAGTAGCTCCTGTGCTCCACAAATACGTATAACCAGCATTGGGTCCACCTCCACCATAGGCATACGCTACAATTCGAATATTTTGACAATTGCTAGTGGAATCATAAATAGCAACGGTCAAAGGATTGCCTGTACCAATTGTTGTGGTTTCACTCAAAGTACAATTGGCATCCGAAACCGTCACCCCATAACTTCCAGCAGATAGGTTATTAATGGTTGGTGTGGTTGCTCCTGTGCTCCATAAGATAGATGGATTGGAAAAACCTTGGATATTAGCCGTAGCAAAAGCATTGTTGAGGTTGCAACTGGTACTACTTTGAGTAATAGATAGATTAGGCCCTGGAACAACCACATCATACCAAATAGAACAGTTATTGGCATCTCTAATAGCTACGCGCGCATTGCCTGCTTGCAAGTTGTTGGGATCCTCTACCGTAGAAACAGTCGTCCAACCATTCTGATACCATCTATAAGTATAAGGGGCAGTTCCACCCGATACGGTCAAATCTACACTACCATTGCTGACATTACAGCCTGCTGCTGTTATAGTATGGGTAGCGGTTATTGGAATAGACTGATTAGGACCTACGGTATAAGTACCTTGTCCAACACAACCACTAGCATCTGTCATGGTTACAGAGTATACGCCTGGCACTACATTAGTCAATACATTAGAAGTAGCACCTGTATTCCATAATACACTACCAGTTTGACCTCTACTATAAGCCGATAACTGTCTGTTACAAGCACTGTAATACATATTTACAGTAGGGCCATTGGGAGACGGAGCCAAATAAAAGGCTTGTACATTGTAGACACAAGTAGTTGGGTCGGTCACTGTCACCGAGTAATACCCTGGTGCCAAATTGTATATATTACGGCTAGTCTGTCCTGTACTCCATACATAAGTAGCCGAACTATAATAAGTAGTTCCCTGAGCCCATAAAGCACCATCAGAAGCATTGATACAGCTTGGTTGCTGGTTGGTTTGAATTTGATAATTGTTGGGGCATTGCCCAAATACCTGTGTTATACTCCAATAAAAGAGTACCATCATCAAGCACATTAGTCTTTTAGCAATTTTCATAATGTCTATTTAATGAGATTGAAATTTTGTTTGTCAGACTAAAAGTAAATCATCCTGTTTTTTTATCCTTGGACAATTTTACTCAATTCTCTTCTTGTCCAAACAGTACACTTCAAACTAAAACACTCACTATCATTCCATTATAACATAAAAATAACATCAAAACTTACAAAAAACTACTCTCCTTACCTTCCTGATTACTTACAAAATATTCTATCTATAGATTAGATTTATATTTTCATAGCAATAATAAGCCCTCTCCAATCACTTGAAGAGGGCTTGTACTAAAAAGCTAGTGTTTGTTTCTTATCCTAAAAATCTACTTTAAAGCGCACATTGATACGTCTAGAGGTGAGCACATTGGCAATGGCGTAACTTCTATTAGAAAAATCTTTGACCCAGGTATTGGAAGCAGCATTACGGGTGTCCATAAGATTAAAAATTTCAATACTCAACCAAATGCCTTTAAAACTACGCAAAGCATGGTTGGATTCTTTCTTAAAACGTTTCTTATCCCCATCATAGACCTTCTTAATATGATTGGCACGATCCCAAATACCAAAGGAAGCACCAATATCAATTCTATGATAAGGAGCAAAACGATAAGAATTTCTGAACTCAATATTGTTTTCTGGAATACCAAAGGGTAAACCTGTACCCAAGGTAAAGGCCAAATTGAGTCGTGCCCAAGGAGCTTTGGGAAAATCATCCTGAAAGTACATAGAAAAAATCATCAACTGGTCGGTCGCCTTGGGTGCGTCTGGTGTCAAATTGGTTTCAACTTGCGAACCGACCAAACGACGTGTCCCATGTTGCACCCCATTAAACGATTCTCGCGCTCTCAAAAAAGATAAATTGATCCAAGATTCTAAGTTGTCAACCAACTCTCCATTCAGACGAAAATCAATGCCTGCGACATACCCCGTAGCCAAATTATCCCCATAATAACGAATTCTAACGTTATCAATGTCATAAGGAATCAAATCCCATTGGTGTTTGTAATACGCCTCTGCAATGAACTTAAACCGACGCTTGTATAGTATAAAATCCCAAACAATTCCGCCCAATATATGCACCGATTTTTGAGCATTCACATCTAGATTGGTATTGCCACGCAAATCGCGCAATTCTCTATAAAATGGGGGTTGATAATAAAACCCTCCCGCTAACTTAAAGGTTAAATCCTTGGTCGTTTTGGTGGTATCACTCATCAAGTTTCTGTAGCGCAAGGGCGTGTAATACAACTGCATTCTCGGTGCAATCAACAATTCTTGATTGAGGGTCCAATAACTGGCACGCACCCCAGCCGTCATACGAAACAAATGCTTCAATGATTTGTGTTCCCATGTATTTTGTACATAGGCAGAGAGACGATGGGTATTGAGGGCAACATCTGTCTTGATATAATCGGGAATCCCGATTTGCGCCGTTGAAATTGGCAAGGTAAATCCTAGAGAATCCAAACGTCGCCATTCTTTGAGCCTATCGCGAATAATTTCGTTTTTGTAGCCAAGCCCCCACTTGAACCATTGGTGATTTTCTATTCCTGTATGGGCATAACGATCATTTAAATAGGTTCCTTTGAATTGTATATTGGTTACATTGGCTTGTAAATAATTGCGTGCAAAGTGGTGGGTTTCGCCATAGGCCAGCGTACCAATTACTTCCCCAAAATTATCTTCCCCCAATCCTGTTTCAACCTCCTCCAAGCGATAAAAATTGATAATATCAATACGCTCATTTTCATTGGATTGGTAATGAGAACCCAATAGTTTTAATTTTAAGTTTTGAGAAACCTTTGCAGTGGTATCAATGTCTCGGTTTCGGCCGCCTGCCCAAGGTAAGAAAGTGATCGATGTGCCTGCCGTAAAGTTTTCAAAATTAGAAATCTCCTGCCCCTCAAATAAGGTAGTTAACTGCAACGCTTTGTTAAACAATCCTGTAATGTCTTCACTCTCTTGTGGCTCCAATGAATAGATAGAATTGGAGTAATGCCCAATCGCTTCTACTTGCCACTTCTCATTAATATCATAAATAAAATTGCCTTGCAAATCCACAAACTGAGGAATGTATTCCCCTTTTACACTCAAGGAAGACAAAAGATAAGAGGTCGTTTTGTAACGCGCCCCCATCGTATAGGTAAAACGATTGGGCACTTGTCGTGCTTTGGAAGTTGAATCTTTGTAAACAGCGCCACCTACGTACACACTACCTCCCAATAATGAACCTGCTACAGAGGCTTCAAATTCGTATGGTCTACGATAGTTAACATCCAGTACTGACGACATTTTATCGCCATATTGTGCCTTAAAACCTCCTGAGGAAAACGAAAGATAATCCAACATATCTGCATTGGGAAAAATCAATCCTTCTTGCTGCCCCGAACGCACCAACAAAGGGCGGTAAATTTCAAAGTCATTGACATAAATTAGATTTTCATCATAATTTCCTCCGCGCACAGAATACTGAGAAGTGAGCTCTCCCCCTGTACCAGCTGTTACCCCTGGAGCTAAGTATTTAATCAAGGAGGTTAAGTTGCCATCTGTAGTAGGAATGCGCTCAATGTCCTTTTTTTCCACTCGAATGGCATCAATTTCACGTGACTCAAACGGCATTACAATGATTTCTGCCTGCTCAATGAGTACCATTTGCACATCATACCGAATAGCTTTACCTACCCCCAAACGCAAATTGGGACGACGGATTTGTTGATAACCAACATAACTGTAAACAATAGTAAAGTTTTTATTGGCAGGAATTTCTAAACGATACTGTCCATCACCCCCACTTGAGGTGTTAATTTCTGTTCCATCCAAATAAATAGTAACTCCAGGTAAGGTTATTCCATCTACATCCGTTATGGTTCCAATAATCGTAGCAGTAGAGCCTTGATCTTGAGCCATTAATGCAATTGGGAATAAAACAAGGGATAGCATCCAACAATACAATACGCGCATAGCAGGTAATTAGGTAAACCACAAAAAATAAAGAAGCTGTTTGGGTACATGACAATGTTTCTGTTCTTAATAAAAAGAACAAAAACCATAATAAATTGTCTTACAACACCTTGCAAATTTATCACAACGTAATGACAGGAAACAACGTCTTCAATTAAAAACTAAAAGTAATGTTTTTTACCATAAACAAGGGCGATCAAAGTTTAAAATAAATTTGACAGAGGTTACTATAGAAAAGAAATACCATTTAAAATAAGTGGCTCAATCATACAAACGCGCAAAAGGTGCTAAATGTGGGGTCGCTTCTTTTTTTTTATTAAAATACAAGCAAATAGGCTTGGCGTAATGCTATACCAGAACATCTTTTAGCTTAAATTTTATTTTTTTGATGTTATTATTAATAAAGAAGCAAACTAAGAACAAAAATTTTCATAGAATATTATATCTTATTAATAGCGTTGTTTAACAATAGGAATTCCAGCATTGTAACTACAAAGAACATCTTAAACATTCGATGTCTTGCGGTCTTTTATCTTTGCTTTGGATAGCTTGGTCTATTCTTTGAATGCTTTTTGAACAGAATCATTTTTAGAGGTTTGTAACTTAGACTTGCTTAGAATAGGAGCTTTTCAATAAAAGCTCTATTTTTGTAACAATATTTAACCACTTCTTTAAGTAGTCTCCAAAAAGTTCTCGCACTAAAAAATGCGTATTTTCACCTATATCATCGTTAAAAATACGCGCTGTAGCTCGCTACAGCTTTGTTTTTTGCCTTGATCTAGGCAAAAATTCTTTATTTTTTATTCCGCGATTACTTTTTCTCGCCTAAGTAGGTGGTCAAAATAAATGTTAATTAAAAAAATGGAATATTTTTATTCAGATCAAGGCGAAAAACGGAGTCTTAGCGGGCTAAGACGAGTATTTTCAACGATGAGCTGGAAGAAAATAACCGTTTTTTGTTAGTAGT
>JBGCDW010000052.1:0-2960 GCA_045105775.1 Aureispira sp. | reverse complement strand
GGGCAGTACAGTATCCGTTAGGCCATCTTTTTCTACTTGAGAACAGGCGGCAAAAGCGTGCGCCAAATTGCCACAAGACAACTCTGTTCTGGTGAGAATGGTGCTTTCTTCGGCTTCTTTCATTTGTTTTAAGTAAAGCTCCCTAGTGGGCTTACTTCGCTCTATAATTCTATCCGTTATTTTTTTTACAACTTCGTTCATAATCATTGTTTGTTTGAGGAATTTTTAAATTGAGATTAAGAAGAGGGTTTGACACATTATAACAAAAAATACGCTTTTTTTTGTTATTAGACCTTAAAGGACTTAAGGTGCCCAGTAAATGCTTGAAGACGCAGCGGCATTTTGTAGAAAAGTATCAATGGGCAAGGCATCATCAGCACTTCTATTGGCTTCTAGCAGTTGCTTTTTGGCATCCCCTGTAATGTGCAGGACTAGATTTTTGGCTGCCTTTAGATAGTGCCAAGAAAAAGAAATCCGATGAGTAGGATGTGCGGGTGCTGTGGTGTAAAGCAGTGGTGCTGTTATTTTTTCTGCCAAAGCTTCTGAAGAAGCAGCATCTTTGGGAAACAAGGAGGCGAAGTGCCCATCTGTTCCCATACCCAATAAGGCAATATCTATTGTGCCCAAGGCATCCACATGTGGTAGAACGGCTGCCATGTTTTCGTCCGATTTTTCGGCATGTTCCACCAAAGGATAAACCACGGGTTTTGTAGTACCATCTATGTGGCTTAAGAATTCTGTTTGGATAAGCTTCAAATTAGAAAAATCACTAGAAGGATCTACCATACGATCATCGACCAATCCTACTGCAACTTTCTCCCAGTCCAAGTTGGTTTTGGCCAGTTTATTCATCAGGCCCTTGGGGGTACTGCCACCCGAAAAAAGAATGGAAGCCCGATTGGTTTCTGCAATAGCTTTGTTAATGATTCCAACAATAGCCGCTACCAAATCCTGTTCTAAATCTACTCTATTAGGATATTCTTTATTCATCATCTTGTGTGTTTTTTTGTAAATTCCATTGATGCCCTTTTTCCATAATATTGGTATCTGGGCCGAGTGTTCCAGCCTCGTACAATTTGAGACTTTGATTGGTCTTTTCCCAATTGGAGGTGATAGAATGTATCCATTCCCAAGAAGCGCGTACTTCATCCTCACGCATAAACAAGGTCTGGTTGCCTCTAACCACATCCATAATTAGACGCTCGTAAGCATCGGGAAAGCCCTCGGCAATAGAAGCACCATAATCCAACTCCAAAGAAGTAGACTTGTATCTGTAACCACCAGGGCCAGGTATTTTAGCCATTTGCACCAATTCTATATTTTCATCAGGCTGCAATCGGATAACCAATTTATTGCGATCTATTTTGGCTCGCCCTGGAAAAATATTAAGAGGCACATGCTTGAAATTGATCACAATTTCGGAGTACTTTTTTTTCATTCGTTTGCCTGTTCTCAGATAAAATGGCACACCAGCCCAACGCCAATTTTGAACGTAGGTTTTTAGAGCAACATAGGTTTCCGTTTTAGAATTATAGCCGTCTATATCTTCTTGATAAGAATAGACAAACTCGTCTTCTATTTTTCCTCTTGTATACTGCCCTTTTACCGTCCATTTGTTGATGGTCTCTTCATCAAATTTCTTGAGTGCCTTGAGCACTTTTAGTTTTTCATCACGCACATTATCTGCATTGAGAATTGACGGGGGTTCCATTGCTACCAAGCAAAGGAGTTGGAGCAAGTGATTTTGTACCATGTCCTTGAGTGCACCATACTTATCGTAGTAATTTTTGCGTGTGCCCACTCCAATAGACTCTGCCACCGTGATCTCTACACTGTCGATATTCTTGGCATTCCAAGCCATCTCAAAAAGATGATTGGCAAATCTCAAGACCATTAAATTTTGCACGGTTTCCTTGCCCAAGTAGTGATCAATTCTATAAATTTGATGCTCTTGAAAGTACTGGCGGATGATTCTATTGACTTCTTCAAACGTTTCCAAATCAGAGCCCAAAGGTTTTTCTAGAACGACCTTTGTGGTGGGGGTGATGATATGGTTGCTGTGCAGGGCACTAGATATGGTAGAGAACAAGTAAGAAGGCGTAGAGTAATACAGTAGTATGTTTTTGTGCTTGGCAGCCTCCAAACTTTCCTTCAAAGGAAGATAATTGTCAGGCATTGTCAATTCAATTCTGTGATAAGTCACCATGCTACAAAGTTTGTCAATCCACGCTTGTTCAGGATTATTTACTTTGGTTTGAAGCTTCTCAGAAAGTTCTGCTCTAAACTGTGCCGTATCTTTTTCATTATTAGATACCACAATAAGCGTAGACTTAACTTTGATTTGTCCACTTCTTAATCGAAAATACAGTGCAGGAAAAATTTTCTTCATGGCCAAGTCGCCATCGCCACCAAATATTACAAGGCTAAAATGGCCTAGATATGCTTCTTTTTTCATTCAGGTTGTTTTGTTTTAAAATGGGAAATCACAATACTCTAAATATGAATAACTATTTCTTAGTATTGTTCACAAGGAGACTTTGTAGATTAGCTTGTAAACGCACAATTTTGATTTTCTCGCAAAGCAAGATTACAAAAAATAAGCTCATTTAGTTGTGAAATTTGCCAGCGAGATAATTAAATATAATCATACTTATGGTGATTTGTACATTTACTCTTGTTTTTTGTGCATTAATGAAAAAAAATAGGAGATAGAACTATTAAAAATACCGTTGATGTCTAATCGCTTTAAGACGAATTTACTAGTTGTAATTGCCAATAAAATTATACCATTTATCTTTTAGCAAATAAACCTATTTATTTTAGACATTATCACGACTGGAGTTGTACAGAGACAAAAAGTAAGGTTTTTTCATCAATCAAGGCACTCGCAAAGCGATCTGCGTGGGTTGTACCTAAAAGGTACAAAAGTCCTAGCGCATTTAGTTCATAGCAGTGCTATG
>JBGCDW010000051.1:0-20108 GCA_045105775.1 Aureispira sp. | reverse complement strand
GTTCGCTGTAGCATTTTTTCCTTTATCTGCATCATCGAAAGACGTACAGCCTCTCCGAGGATGCACGTTTTCGCTTCTTTGTTAAAGATAAAAATCAGAACAGCTCTCTTTTCATAAATTCTATTCGGGATAACCGTTATTCTAAAACGAAAATACTCCAAGAAAGCGGTTAAGGAATTGGCACTCCAATAACGCAGGCTATATTTTACTCGCTATTTGGTCATGGACACCCCTACGGCCGCCCTTTGGTTAGAGGGTCATTTTCTGATAAGTTACTCGATAGCTATTTTTTAGACTTTTACATTTTTTGTATAATCCAAAACACACCTAAATTCATAAAAACCTGACAATCAAAATTATACATAAGATATATCTTTAGTTTGAAAAAGTAAAATACCTTTATCAAACAACTGGTAATAGAACCAATTAAGTGTAAGACCTTTTTGATCTTTTTCACAAAAAAAAGTAAAAAATCAACGAAGTATTATATCTTAAGGTGTTGTTTTTTATTCATTTTTTATAATTAGAACCAAAACACTCTCCTATCATTATAGCAAAATCACAAAACATGACGTGCTCAAACTACAAGTTTTTTAATGGCCTATATCTACTTGCCAGTGGCCTCTTCTTAGTGCTTTTTAGTTGTGGTAATTCTAATATAGAGCAACCAGAAACAACTACTCCCGTTCCAAAGGATTTTACTGTAAAAATTTCCATCAAAGATAACCCTGATGGACTTAATGTTTTACTGGCTCAAAGCGGTATAGCAAGTGAAATTTTGGACTACAATGTTCACGGTGGATTGATGGAGATAGACCCTCAAAATGTATCCACGTTTAGACCTTATCTAGCCAAGGCACATCCAAAGGTTGAAAACATAGATGGAGATCGTGTAGCCTACCATTATGAAATTCGTCCAGAAGCAGTTTGGGACAACGGAACGCCTATTACCGCAGAGGATTATATTTTTAGTATCAAGGCTATTAAAAATCCCAAAACCAATGCCTCGGCTCAACGCCCTTTTTTAGAGTGTATACAAGATGTAATTGTTGATCCTACCGATCCTAAAAAATTTACGGTTATCAGCAGCTTGTACCATGTAGCAGAGGTCTCTATTTCTACCATTTCCATTCTTCCATCCTATCACTATGATCCACAAGGACTCATGGAAAATTTCACATTGACTGAACTCAATGATCCTAGCCAATTAGAACGCTTAATGGCTGATCAGCGCATAGCTGATTTTGCAGAAGAGTTTAATAATAATTACAATTTAGAGGCCGAGGCCATCAAAGGAGCAGGGCCTTATCAAATTACAGAGATTCTTGCTAATCAACACATCAAACTAGAGCGTAAGAGCGAATGGTGGGGCGATCAAGTAGATGAACCACATATTGCAGCGTATCCTACCAGCCTATTGTTTCGTGTTCTATCTGATGATAACAATGCTATTTTATCCCTCAAAGAACAAGAGTTGGATGTAATGACTTACATTCCAGAAGAGAAATTTGTGGAATTGCAAAACGATGAACGTACTAGCAAGAATTTTGAACTCCAAGCCTCTGATGGTTTTGCTTATCGCTACATTGGAATGAATATGAAATCGCCTCAATTGACAGATGTGCGTGTGCGTAGAGCCTTGGCACACTTAGTAGACAAAGAATATATTGCCAAGGATTTGGCCAATGGTTTTGCGACAACCGTTAATGGCCCTGTTAGTCCATTAAAGGCACATTACAATAAAAATATAACCACGATTCCTTTTGACGTAGAAAAAGCAAGTGCTTTGCTTGCAGAAGCAGGCTGGAAAGATACGGACGGCGATAATATTCTAGATAAAACCATTGATGGAGAAGTAGTAAAATTATCCTTAAAAATGCTTTATCCAAAAGGCAAGCAATTCTATAAAGATGTTTCTCAAATTCTAAAAGATGAAGCTATTCGAGTAGGGATAGATATTCAATTGGTTTCTGCTGAATTGGCAGTTATTATACAACGCCTCAAAAAACGCGATTTTGATTTGATGATATTGGCATGGGGACAAAGCCCTACCCTAGATGATTTCAAACAAATTTGGCACACCGAATCAGACACCTACGAGGGCAACAACATGGTAGGTTTTGGCAATGAAGAAACCGATCAATTGATCGAAACCATTCGCGTGACCATTGACGAAACAGCACGCACAGCACTTTACATGCGTTTTCAGGAAATTGTAGCCGAACAACAACCCTATGTTTTCTTGGTTGCGCCCAAATTGTGCTCTGCCATTCACAAACGTTTCAAAAATGCACCTGCGGTTTCTTTGCGCCCAGGATATTTTGTACGCCTCTTCCAATTGGATGAGCATTATAAACAGGTGCAATAGGTGCAATGGGGTCGGTAGTAGGGGGCAATGCTAAATGCTATTGGGGCGGTAGGGGGCAATGCTATTGCCCCTACCGCCATTTGGATGGCTCCACAAAAAAACGATAACGCCCTTCTTGGTGCCCCAATACCGACCAATGTTGGTTGGTAAAATCAATCCCTATCAGGCCCGATTTGGGCACCTCTGTAAAGATGGTATCTCGTTGAAAATGATTGGCTGTTTGAATAATAGCAGGATTATGCCCTACGACCAGCACTTGCTTGCAAGAATCGGCTAGATTTTTAATGGTATTTATTATAATTCTAGTTTTGCATTTGTACAAACTAGAATCCAAGGTAATCCTCGCAATAGGATAATCTAATAATTCAGCAATGGCCTTGGCCGTACTTTTGGCTCGAACAGCAGAACTACTACAGATACAATCAATGTTGATCTCCCTCGATTGGATATACTCCCCCAAACGCTGGGCATCTTTTCGTCCTTTCTCTGTCAGCGGGCGTTTAAAATCTGTGTATTTTTTTTTGCTGCTGGCCTTGCTGTGTCGCAATAACAATAATTTTTTTTCTCCTAAGGTTGAATCCATTTGCTTTGCGCCACAGCCAATTAGCAACCAACTACACAGCGTTATCCAAACAACGATAGCGTTTATCCTATTTACCATTCATCGAGTGCTTTGTGCTACAAATAAGCGGCTAAGTTGGGGCCTACAGCATTTTTGATAAGTTTTAGTCCCAATGAACGCGCCTCAATTCCTGGCAAACCTTTGCTCATAAAGTGACGTTCTAATTCTTGTAGGGCATCATAATAACTAAAGCGCAGTGCGATGTACATATTCTGCTCTAGTGGCTTACCATTCTTAAGACGTGCTAGACCATTCCACAAGCGACCATTCCATTGCTCCAATTGCTCAATTTCTTGGTGTGGAATGGGGCGTGGCTGTACATACAAATAATTGTTTTGCACCAGTGTTTGAGCAGACTGGTTACTAGCCGCAAATTCTTCGGATACCGATACCAAAACAAGTAGTGCTTGCTGTTCTAATAAGCTGCCACAATCATTGGATACATTGTAAGCATCGCGCTCATTATTCCAATAAGGACGAAAGGCATCTTGTGCAGTTTTGGGATGACGCTGAAACAACCAACAAGGCATATCAGGACGTACTTTTAAGACCTCGTGTACCGCTTTGAGATGTGCCAATAACTGTCCTAAGTCCTCATAAGCATATTTCATTCTAAAATCATAACGCGTTTTTCCTCGAAATTCTTTAAAAACTTCCTCTAATGCCTCATTCATCAATTGGTTGACCTGCTGGTTCTTATTGTCAACGGCTACATCTCCATTAAAATACAAATAAGCCAAAAACATTTTTGCAATAGGATTTTTGAATTGCTTTAATCCTCCAGCAGCTTTGCCTGGCTCTTGTGGAATTCTGTTGATGTAATACTGCAAGGTATATTGTTCTACTTGATCCGCAGTTTCTTTGCTTTTTACTAACAATGAATGACGTTTGTAATGCTCATTATTGGTTTTAAAAGCCGCAATTGCTCCTTTGGTTTTGGGGGTCAAGGAACCATTGGCAGGCACATCGTACAATTTTTGTTGTGCCAATAACAATTGCAATGCCTTGACCGAACTGCGTACGGTACCTGAGTTTTGACCATAGCTAGGGCTTCGTTGAATATCAAATGCGCCTACTTCATGTAGCACTTTATTGCTTACTTTTTTGATAAAAATATCCTTGGGGCCAATCGCCTGCAAACGTGCCTGTACTTCCGAAGCTTCTGTTCGGGTGTAAAAAGGGCCCACGGCTACCCGAACTTTATCGTCACTCAACTGGGCCACCAACTGGGTAGACAAACGCTGCCAATCTGCCCAATAAATATCTGCTTGTTGATCGTAAGTAGCCAACTGTACAATATATACAGCATCTTGTTCCTCTAGTGTTTTTTGCACCAAAAATGCATCTCTAAATCCTTTTTTCTGTACCGTTGACAACGTTCTAAGTGCTGTAGATTTGCTGCTGTATGTCCCCATCATCACCTTGTAGAGTCCACTTTCAGTAGCCTTTGTATATACATAGCCTGTATTAAATAAGCTTTTAAATTTTTGATAATCAGGAGCGGCATAGGTTGCCAATTGGATTTCGTAGACTTTACTAGGTTCAGCAGCCTGCATGGTATAAGTTCCCAAAAGAAGGGTCAGAAAAAGAATAAATTGATACCTATTCATTTGTAATAGTATTTAGTTAGGTTAAATGCTTGTAGAGCTTATCATTATAACATACCTTCGATTTTTGCTCGATGAAGTTATGTAGGACAAACATTCATAAATTCGTTTTTTATTTCAATGCTTACAAAGAAATGTCTTGTTATAAAAGTGCAAACAAAGGTGCTGATTTGCAAACAATACTACAAATCTTTACTATTTTTGCTACTTCATTTTTAGTGTTTTTCAAACTATGGAGAACAATTTATTTCTATTCTCTTCATAGCAAACGTACGAAGCTGCATTTTGTTACAACAGTGAAGTATTACCTAAAAGTACAGAAAGACACATACCCTATCGGTTAATTCCCCCAAAAGATCTTTTCAGATGCTTGCGGACTTAAAGTTACCATTGCGTGATTAAAAAATATTACTTTTTTTTCTTTTTTGTAGGTTTTATAACCTTTTCTTCTCCTATTGCTGCCATTGAGGGCATTTCTATTTTGGCCAGTCGCCAGTTGTTAGAACAGCCTGCGGTACAACGCACAGTAGATGATTGTATCAAATTATTGCAACAAGCCTGCCAATGCACCGTCAATGTCAATGATCGAGCACAAGGAATTTTGTTGATTTTGCCTGAATTAAACCCTGCTGAAATTCCCTCCCAATCTCCCCAAGCAGCACAACACTCCTATCCTTCTATTCACTACCCTCCCCATTATTACCAATGGACTTCTAAACGCCAAGGTCAACAAATAGAATTGCGTCTAGAGAGTCCTAGCTATGTAGGCATTAGTTTTGGCTTGTATGGGCTCCTACAAGAGCAATTGTGGTTTGCGTTTTACCATCCCCAAAAGACCATTATTCCCCAACTCGATTTTTGGCCTTTGACCGAAGATTTTACCTGGTCTGCTCAACCTCGTTTTGACAAGAAAGGCTTTCACATACACACCATGCACCCATTGGAGTTGACAGAGCCACTGCTAAACCCCAATTGCCCCAATGGCCTAGAACAAATCAAAGCATATATAGATTGGTTGGTACACAACCAGCAAAATTACTTTGAGTTTAATTTATTAGAAAATGAAAATTTAGAAGCATGGCTCAAATACATAAAACCTGCCGTAGAGTATGCCCACAAACGAGGCATCTTGGTTGGGCTAGATATTTCGCTGCACATGACCCAACAAAAAGCATTCAAACTCTATAAAAAGTTTCCTGCGACACTCAAAAGTGCCAAAAAACAAATTGCGGATCGGCTTGCGCTACTGTTTCAAGTACCTTGGGATGTGATTGCAATGGAACGTTCTACCACCGAATTCACCAAAGGAAATGCTACTAAGACCCAAGAATTGACCTTGTATGCTACCGATTTGATTGTGAATACTTATGGTGCTCATTTAGCAGGTCGCGAACATGTTGTGAAGGAAGACCAAATGCTTAACAAGGTACAAGAGGCGGATACGCTTAGTGCCCAGCAAAAGGAATTGGATGCACATAGAGCATCCTTTATTCATACAGTCATGTTTTATGGGCTTACAGATACGGTAGCACCTGTTTATCAGAATGATAATTTGTTGCATCTATTAGAGTTATTAAAAGAACAACAACAACAACGCGAAACATGGTATTTTCCTGAATCTTCCTATTGGATTACTTTTGATAATTCAGTTCCTATGTATTTGATGCCCTATCTCAAAACACGATTGGAGGATATTTTATTAATGGATTCTCTTGGTGTTTCGGGGCATTTGACCTTTACCTCTGGTTGGGAATGGGGCTACTGGTCTATTGATTGGAGTATTGCCCGTTGGTCTTGGAGTCATACCTTTAATGGTCGAACGATACAACCAAGTGCTACACAATTTTTAGGGGATATATTTCATAATCAATCCATTGTGAAATATATAAACCAACTAGCAACTATACAGCAGGATTATATCAAAGATCAACAACTGATTCGATATATGGTTGCTCAAACGGTGACGGACGAATTGCCTCCCAAATTGGCCTTGGAGTTTCACCCGCGCCCTTACCAACCGTATCGTTGGATTAGAAAAAAAGCCCCCTTGGCCTACTTAGATGAATTGCAACAAACCGTCATTCAGCCCTTAGCTCAATTTGCGCAACAAAGTCAGCACGTTTTGCAACAATTCAAAAATGAAACGTATATACTAACCCCAGAGCGACAAGCTATACTCAACGAACTGCAAACAGCTTTGACCATTACCCAACTGCGAGGCCAGCATCGAGTACACACGCTCACAGCCTTGCAACAACGTCGAGCCAATCAAATTCACAAACAAGATCAACAAGATTGGCAGCAAGAGTTGGCCAATGCCAGCTTGGTGCGTTTGCAGGCACAACAATTGGTCACCGCTCAAGAAAAACAATACCGTTATCCAGTAAATCAAATTGGTCGCCCATTGGAGAACGGCGGAAGTACAGCCTATGACTATGGCTATTTGTACCCTGTTAGTCAGTTGCACTTTTGGCAGCGAGAGGAGCAACAAATATTACAAGATAAATACGGGCCTTTCTTTATGTCTATTTGGGATGTGCCCCGTATTTTGGGTATTGTACCCTAGTTCTAATTGCTTTTTGAACATCTTCTAATTTAGAATGAAAACAAAATAGGCTAAATAGAGTTAACTAAATGGTAAGTTTGAGGCTTTTTTAGTATTTTAAAGCATCTAAATTTTTAACCAATTGCGATATAAAACGTAAAATTTCACCAATATCGTCCAATTATTCTTACACAATTGCATTAAGTTAATCGGACAAAGAAGAAATATACATCCATCATATGAGTGATAAAAAATTGAACGTGCCAATTATGGCTGACTTACATGCCGAAGGCCAAAAACCAGATGTATTGTTTTGGGTAGGTTGTGCAGGTAGTTTCGACCAACGTGCCCAAAAAGTGACGGTTGCATTTTGTAAAATTCTAAATGAGCTAAATATTAATTTTGCTGTTTTAGGAAAAGAAGAGTCTTGTACAGGTGATCCTGCTAGACGAGCAGGCAATGAGTTTGCTTTTCAAATGAAAGCACAGGAGAATATCATGGTGCTTAATAATTATGGTGTACGCAAAATTGTAGCCACCTGTCCACACTGTTTTAACATACTCAAAAACGAGTATCCAAAATTAGGTTTGCAAGACACGCAAGTCATGCACCATTCACAATTCTTGCAACAGCTTATTGATGAGGGTCAACTCAAGGTCTCTGGTGGTGCCTTCCAAGGCAAAACCATTACCTACCATGATTCTTGCTACTTAGGCCGTGCCAATGAAGTGTATGAAGCTCCCCGCGATATTATCAAATCTATTGATAAAGACTTGGTAGAAATGCGCGATAACAAGCAAAAAGGATTGTGCTGTGGTGCTGGGGGTGCTCAAATGTTTAAGGAAGATGAAGCTGGAGAACGCAGAATCAATGCTGCTAGAACAGATCAAGTACTAGAAACAGGGGCAGATGTAGTGGCAGCCAATTGCCCTTTCTGTATTACCATGTTGCAAGATGGCCTCAAAGAGCGCGATAAATCCAATGTTATGGTATTGGATCTGTCCGAATTAATTGTTCAATCTAACAATTTGTAGCCTATATGACTACTTACGAAGATTTCCCTGATAATGCGCGGGTTTGGGTTTATCAGACCAATCGAGCCTTAACTGCGGAACAAGTAGACAATGCCACTGAGCGTCTAGAAAAATTTGCACAGCAATGGTTAAGTCATGGCAAAAAAGTAAAAGCTTGGGCCAGCGTATTGCACCAGCATTTTCTAGTGTTAATGGTTGACGAAAGTTATGAAGCACCCAGTGGTTGTTCTATTGATAGCTCTGTTGCCTTGGTCAAAGAACTAGAAAAAACCTTTGAAGTAGATTTTTTTGATCGAATGACCTTTACCTATTTGAAAGAAGACGGTACCGTAACAACTGCCAACCGAGAACTATTTGCCACTTTGTATGCGCAACAAAAAATTGGAGAAAATACCTTAGTATTTAATAATTTGGTCGCCACCAAAGCTGCTTTTGAAACGACTTGGAAAGTCCCATTAAAGGAATCTTGGCACGCCAATATGGTTTAAACCAAATATACAACTTATAACAAGCGATTGGAATACATATTCTCAATCGCTTTTTTTGTACCCATAATGTAAAATAACTCAAAAAAATCTTGGGATTTTGACGTATAAAATTTGTACTTTAGGAGTATTAACAGCAAAATTAATGGCCAAAAAGTTGTAAAACCATATTTTTTTCCGTGTTGGTATTCTTTTTTTTCTTAAAAAAACGTTAAAAATTTAGTTAGGGTAAAACTTTTTTTTTCACTTTTTTACATTTTTCTACAAAATAAAACGCTCTATTATTTTTATTTTATTCTGAAAATCAATATTTTTTGTTTCAGAATTTTTTAGTTATGTTTGCATTTAACAATGTCATAACTTTTTTGATTTTTTTTCCTTGAGCGGTAATGTTTTGTGTGTTTATGTGATAAATAGGTGAAGTCTCGAACTTAACAAACAATATTTATTAATAAACCCGGTACGCTCAACTTGTCCCGATATTAAATCATCTTAGCTAAAATACAGTTGAGCCGTACTAGCAAATCCTTAAAATTATGGCATTCATTAGAAGAGCAAGTATCAAACAAAGACCTGCAAGTGGTTATAGAGTAGCAGTAGTAGTGGGTGATGATGTAGATACAGATGAAGTTAAAACAGTAGATGTAAATATTCCTACTATAGAAGGTCAACCAATTCCTTCTACCAACTTCATGAAATTACCTTTAAGAGTCGTTAAAGAAAATGGCAATAAGCGTTTTGTTTTTGCTGATTTGGACTTTAGTGAAGATGCAGTAAATGTATCATATCCGCTCACAGGTACCATGAAAGATGAAAATGACACCAGTGTAGGAGAACCATTACTAATAGAATTGGCGGTAGAAGAAGATGGAGATAGCCGTGTGCGTAATGCTACTATTCGCCAAATCAATGCTACACAGTTTCGTTTGAGAATTGTAGTAGTAGGTGACAATGAGGAAGAAGTAGACCGTGTACAGTTAGAGTTTGCTGATTTTTCTGCGACCCCTCCTATTCCTGAACAATTGGAATTAACCAATCCAAAAATAGATGGTGGAAAAAAAGTATTCATTGATAAAACCCTAACCTTTGAAGATCCTGCTGCAGCTGCCGATCAAGTATATGCGGTAGTGATTGACCTAATTGGAACAGGTGGGGAATTTTTGGGTTCTACAGAATACAGTATAGTCGTAGAAGGTTTAGAGGAATAAAATCAATCCTCAAATATCTTGTTAAATGGCTATTCTATGTACTGTTAGAATAGCCATTTTTTATTTACCTTGCAAGGGTCCCCAATAGATAGATTTTTCAACAAGATATAGCGTATAATGAAGCAAACTTTACCATCTTTCTTTTTCTTTTGTATACTATCCCTCCCTCTATCCCAACTCTGGGCTTTTCAACAATTACCTACTGCTTTAGAACAATATGGCAGTTTGGAAAAGGCAATGGCTGCTACTGAGGAATTGGCCTATGCTGGTGAATTCTCTAATGCAATAGAACTGGGCGAAGAAGTTAAGGACGCTTATCGCCAACAGCAAGATGAAGAGAAATTATGCTTTATCTCTCAAGAGTTGTTGCTATTTGAGGTTTTGAGAGATGATTTGGGCCTCTCTGAAAAAGAAGAAGCTATTCGTCTCTCCTATATAAAAAGTAAGGAAAAAAATGATCCTAATATAGAGCAAATTTATTATGCAGCACTAGCACATTTAATGATCTATAGTAGTGAACTTGAATCATTTAAAGAATATTATCAGAAAGCTAATGCATTAGCTAAACAACAAGAAGATTATCAAACCTTACGCCATCTAAATGTAAATATAGCAACAGAATATCTTTTTCTAGCAGAATGGCAAGAAGCCTTATATTATATAGAGAAAGCGGAAGAAGCGTTATCAAAAGAAAAAAAACAACCTACTTCTAATGAATTAGGAAGTTTTCATAATGCACGATCTGTCATATACTACAACCTAAGTGAATATGACAAAGCTCTAAGTAGTGCTTTATACAATATAAATGAGTTAGAAAATAGTCAAGAAAACCAAACTGTTGCTCTTCTTTATGATTATAATAACTTAGCAGGTATTTATAAAGGGTTGGGAGAAAATGAAAATGCTTTAATTTATTATGAAAAAGCATTAGAATTACTTCCTAGTACAAGTGACTATCCTTTATCCGAAGTAGCTGTCTTGTATTATAATATTAGTCGTTCCTATATGGATAACGGCCAAAAAGAAATAGCCCGTTCTAGTAACTATCAAGCTTTAAATGCTTTAAAAAAAATTCCTTCTGGAAATGATCATTTAGAAGTGGAAATTCTCTGTTATTATAACTTAGCAAATATTTTCTTAGAAGACAGCAATCTTGACTCTTGTAACAATTATATCAATAAAGCCGAAAAATTACTTGCCAACTTTCCCAGTTTAGCAACAGACCACTACCAACAAAGAAGTAAATTAGAAATAAAGAAAGAAAACTATAAACAAGCAAAACTTTATGTCAATTTATCTATAGAGCAAAGTTTAAAAAACTACGGCAGTAAAAATAATCGTACAGCAGATGCATATATAATCTTAGGCAGAATAAACAAAGCCAACAAAGATTACAAAAATATGATTATCAATACACAAAAAGCCTTGGCCTCGGTTAGTATTGATTTTGAATATGAGGATTTATACAAAAACCCCAACGTACAAAATATTGTTCATAAAGAAATTGCAATTAATGCTTTGGTTTTCAAAATAGAAGGTCTCCGAGGATTATACCAACAAACCAAATCTCCAGAAATAGCACAAGCCATATTCTCCACCACGCGCTTCTCTACCCAAGTTTTAGAACAACTCAACAAAGAATTTAAAAACCCTGCTACCAAACGCAGATGGCTCCAAACACAAGCCATTCCATTGTTTGAAACAGCCATTGCCTCTGCCTTAGATATTGCCAAGAGTACAGGCGATCCACAATACCTACAAGAAGCGTTTGAACTATCGGAGCGCAGCAAATCGATGTTGATGGCCGATATGTTGCAAGAACAAAGTGCAGCAGTGGCAGGGGGCGTACCCGATAGTTTGGTGAACAAGCTACAAAGCTTAAAACGCGCGTTGCACGTAGCCGAGAAAAAACGTTTTGATGCGATTGCAGCCCAAGATAATGTTGCAGAAAAAGAAGCGGAAGATCGAATTTTTGACATCAACCAAGAATTGGATATTCTGAAACGTCATTTTGAGAAAGCCTATCCTAAATACTACAAACTAAAGTATGATGAAAAACAGGTTTCGCTCAAAGATATCCAAGCAGCATTGGAGCCTAGAAGTATGTTGTTAGAGTTTTTTGAGGGCGATCAAGATATTTATATTTTTTCGGTGTATGAAGATCGTTTAGAGGTGACTTCTTTTGAGCGCACAGCAGATTACAATCGTTTGTTTAAGCATTTTTCTAATTCGTTGATCGATGTCGAGAGTTTTATTGAGCGTCCTGTTAGGGTTTACAATACTTTTATTAAGCGATCACATCAGCTGTATCAGGCGTTGATTGCACCTGTTGATCTAAAAGGTATTCAACGCATCATTATTATTCCTGATGGAGAGTTGTCTTATCTTCCATTTGAGGTTTTATTGACAGATTCAGTTGCTCCTGTAGTTGATGAAGAGGAAGCCATGCAGGCAAATTTCAAAGCTTTGCCCTATTTGTTGCGTAATTTTTCAACAAACTATAATTACTCGGGCAGATTATGGTTAGAGCGAAACGTATTATCAAAGAACGCTGTTAACAATCGTATCTTGGCATTAGCCCCTAAGTATAGTGGTGTTGCCATGCCTGAATGGCGTGGAAAGCGAGAAATAAGCCTAAGAAAAAGATTAACGGATCTGCCTGGTGCTTTTGATGAAGTGGCACATTTAAAAGAAAATTATGCAGGTGCTTTTTATAGTAATTATGATGCCAACGAAGCCATCTTAAAGAAAGAAGCAGCCAATTATGGCATCTTGCACTTGGCCATGCATGGCTTGGTGAATAGCAAAAAGCCAGAATTTTCGGGCTTGGCTCTAGCAGAAGATAAAAGCCGAGATGAGGATAATTTTTTGTATGCTTATGAAATAGAACAATTGCCTATCCAAACGAGCTTAATTGTATTGAGTGCTTGTGAAACAGGAATTGGGCAGTACCAAAAAGGAGAAGGTGTAGTAAGCATTGGACGCAGTTTTGTATACGCAGGTGCTCCCTCCCTTTTGATGACCCTATGGAATTTAAATGACCAGTCGGGTGCCTTTATAATCGAAAAATTTTATAAAAACCTTAATAATGGCTTGGAAAAAGATGAAGCTATCCGCCAAGCCAAGCTAGAATATTTAAAAACTTATAGCCAAGAATTTGCTCACCCATTCTTATGGGCACCTTTTATACAAGTAGGTTCTTACGAATCTATCAGTATTGCGTCTAAGCATGACTATTGGTGGATGTACTTGCTTGGAGGAAGTATTGGTTTATTCTCCATTTTATTGCTTTTTTATAGAAAAAACACAAAATTAGCATGATCTTTGCCCCTAGTATATTATAAAACTAAACTACCGTGAAACCTACTCGTCTACCCATACCAATGAATGTTTTAGACCTAAACTCGTTACCAAAGATATTCTCTTGAATATCCATACCCATTTTGTATCTAAAACAAACAGTTTTCCCCCTCTATTCATGATGATTGGTTTTTGTGAACAGTTTTTCCTTCTATGGAAACTGCCTATTTATGTATGCAGAAAACTAAACTTAGAAAATAGCTATCTTTCTTAAAACACACTTGCAATTTTGCATTTTGCACCGCTCTGAAAAAACAAGAAAAGAGCAACACAAGCTATTTTTTAATTAAAAATTCTAAACTCAACACATTATGCCTGATATTAAGAAAACTAAGGTCACCAAAAATGCTAGTGGTAATTATTATACTGCCACTACGACCATAGAGAATGATCCTAACAAAACAGTAGATACGGTTCAACTAGATATTACCAATGTATCGGGTCAACCTGATGCAGAGCCGACTAATTATATACTTAACTACTACACGGAAGCCAACGGTCTTCGCCTATTCAAAAATACTACCGTTTACTTTGAAAGCAATGCTGTAGGATATGAATATTCTATGACTTTTACCATGTATGACAAATTTGGTAACGTTATTCCTTCAGCCGTTACTGCAACGATAGAAGTAGAACAAGCTATGACTATGCCTTAGAGTATAATATAGCAATTCCTCTTTTTATAAGAAATAATGTCCCTAAAGCTATCTCGATTATCGGGATAGCTTTATCTTTGTTAAGAAATAACTCTATATTCTAAAACCTCATGTATTTAATCTTCTGTTTTTTTTTGAAAAACTTACCAAATGCATCGTTTCAGCCAGTTTATTCTTGTTTTATTATTTACAGTTGCTCTGCCCAAGCATGTCCAAGCTTTTCAGTACAAAAATTTACCTTATGACTATAAAAAGGTTCCTACAGAACTCAATCAATTACATAAAAAAAGAGCCACCTATTATAATCTTAATGAAATAGAAAAAGCAATTGATATTACTTTACAACTGATTGAAATATGTGTTGAACTAGGCTATGAAGATTATGTGATTGATTTGTATGAATATCTTGCCAATTATTGGGCATATGATGAAACGCTCTCTATTGACAAAAAAATACAAAAAATAGCTTTTTACTGTGATCAAGAAGAAAAAGTAGATCTAACCCCTGTAAAATACTCGTACTGGGCACAAACTTACCTTAATCACAATAAGATTGATTCGGCAAAATTTTATTATGACCTTGCTACAAAATCTTGTCAGAAACAGGACTACCGCGTCGTACAAATGAACCTCAATATAGGTTTTAGCTTTATTTACTATTTTTTTGAAAATTTAGACAAAGCAGTTGCATATAGTGAAATTGCCCAAGCAATAGTAGATAAAAAATTAACTCCTAATAATCTTAGCCCTTCTTATAATTTATATATCATTCAAGCAAGTCTAGCAAAAGCCTTAGGTTACAAGGAGCAAGCGATTGCTTTTGATCTCAAAGTTATTGCTGCTCTCAAAAAAGACCCTAGTACTTCTAAATCTAACTTAGTAGACAACTACAGAGCTTTAGCTATTCAATATGATGAATTGGGAGATTATGATAATGCTATTTTGTATTACAATAAGGTTATAAAAATTGCAAAAAAGCACAATCTTGATATTGCAGAGAATATCTATTATCCCACTTTTTGCTTGGCTCATTGCTATAAAGCTCAAGGACAATTGCAGAAATCGCAAAAAATTCTGACTCAACTTATTGATAAGTTAGAACATTTTTCTGCGGAGAAGAATTATTATTATTACATCGCTCTAATCCAAAGTTATCATACTTTAATAGAAATATACCTTTCAAAAAAGAAATTTAAAAAAATATTATATTACCTACAAGAACTACAAATCATTCACCAGCAACATGATTATAAGAAATCATGTACGTATTTATACCTATCAAAATATTATACAGAAATAAAGGACTACAAAAAAGCAATTGATTATATCCCACAAACACTATCATCCCTAAGTCCCACAAATAAAAAATATTACCATCCTGTAATCTTTAATCACATAGCATATATATATCAGCAACAAGGTGACTACTCCAAAGCCTTGGCTTACTGCCAAAAAAGCCTACAAAGCTCCTCAATTAATTTTTCAAAGGAGGAACAATACAGCAATCCTTCCTTTGATGCTTTTTTTCAAAAACATGAACTCATTATAACACTGAGTACCAAACTCCAAGTGCTTCAAGCACTCTACGAGCAAAAAGACACTAATATTACGCCTCAACTGCTCCTATCAACTATTAAATTATCTATTGAAGTACTCGAATACAAGAACAAAATCTTTAAATCTAAAAGCTCTCAAACCTACTGGTTGAATAGAGAAGCCATTCCTCTATTTGAAAATGCGATCAAAATCACCTTGGACTTATATGAGCAAACCAAAAAAAAGCAGTATTTGAACGAAGCATTTATGCTATCGGAACGGAGCAAATCTATCATGATGATGAATGCTCTACAAGAACAAAATGCTTCTACCTTTGGTGGAATCCCAAAAGAATTAATTAAACGAGAGCAAGAATTAGAACGATCAAAAAAAATAGCAGAAAAGGCCAAACAAGATGCTCAAATGATGGGAGATAGTGTTCAGATACGCTATCAAGATAGCCTAATATTTGTTTACCATGAAGAAAAAATAGAATTACTAGAAAATTTTGAAGCCAGTTACCCAAAGTATTATGAACTAAAATATCAAGTACAAGAAACTAGTATTCAAGATGTACAAGAAGGGCTAGATGAACAGACTTTTCTAATAGAATATTTTCAAGGGCAAAATCACATTTATGTCTTTACTATTAGTAAAGAAAAAGCCTTTGTACACCATTTTGAGCACAATACGATCTATGATACTTGGTTGGCTTCCTTTCAACATTTACTGCCTGATGTTCAACGCGCCCAAGACGATATTAACAAAACCTACAAAACATTTGTTAAAGCATCTTATAAACTCTACCAACTGCTCTTGGAGCGTAATATGCTCACAGATAAGTCACATCTTATTCTAATCCCAGATGGACAATTGGCTTATTTACCTTTTGAAGTATTGCTGACAAAAGATGTGGCTCAAGCAGCCAACCAACCCATCAATGCTAACTTTGCAACATTGCCCTATTTGCTACGCCAATACACTACTAATTACAATTATTCGGCGTATTTATTCTTGCAACAACAGACGCAAACCAACAATAAAAAAGCGTGTAAAATTCTAGCATTGGCACCATCTTATAGCAATAAAAATGCTCCAACATGGCGCAATCCTTATGAGCGAAATTTACGTAAAATATTAGATCAATTGCCTGGGGCTACTAGAGAGTTGGATTCACTAGAGGCTATGTTTGGGGGTGCTTTTCTGCGAGATCAGGAAGCGAATGAAACCAACTTTAGAGAAATTGCTGCTTCTTATGATATTTTGCACTTGGCTGTACATGGATTGGTTGATGAAGCCAAACCAGAGTTATCAGGTTTGGCCCTAGAAGAAGACAACCACTCCGTGCAAGACAATATTCTATATGCCTATGAAATTAAGCAACTAGATCTCAATGCTCAAATGGTGGTACTATCCGCTTGCGAAACAGGCATTGGAAAATATCAACGAGGAGAAGGCGTATTGAGTATTGGACGAGGGTTTATGTATGCAGGTGTTCCAAGTTTGGTCACCACACTCTGGAAACTCAATGATAATACAGGCCCCTTTATCATTACTGAATTCTACAAAAACCTTCATAAAGGATTGCCCAAAGATGAGGCATTAAGACAAGCAAAACTGCTCTATCTGAACCGTTATAATGGAATTGCTAGTCATCCTGCACTATGGGCATGTTTGGTACAAGTAGGAAACTATGCCCCTTTAAATATTCAGCCCAATCATTCCAATCAATATGTTATAATAATTGGCGCACTAATTTTCTTACTAGGTATTGGAATTTTTATCCTACAAAGAAAAAAATAACTGCATTTATGGCTTTTCAATATTACGCCATTTACAAACCATTTGGTATGCTTTCTCAGTTTTCTAGAGAACATCCAAGTCATCAAACCTTGGCAGATTTGGATTTCAATTTTGATAAAGAGGTATATCCTATTGGACGACTGGATAAAGATAGTGAAGGCTTATTGTTGTTGACCAATAATCGAAGCATCAATCATACTTTATTACATCCTAGCAATGCACATCAACGCAGTTATTGGGTGCAAGTAGAAGGCCAGATCACTCCCGAAGCATTACAACAATTGTGTACAGGGGTGGATATTAAGATTAATAAAAAACTTCATAAAACTCGTCCAGCCAAAGCCCAACTCTTAGAACAAGCCCCTCTTGTACCTGATAGAAATCCCCCCATTCGCTATCGCAAAAATCAACCGACTTCTTGGATCAATCTCACACTAACGGAAGGCAAAAACAGGCAAGTTCGTAGAATGACTGCTGCCGTTGGTTTTCCTACCTTGCGTCTAGTACGCCATCAAATTGTATATTTGCACATAGAAAATTGGGAAGCAGGAGTAGTCCACTCCATAGCTCCCCATGATTTTAAACGATTATTACAACTGAACAAAATCTGACAACGCGCCAACTTTATCGGCCACAATACGGCCTTTTTCGTTGCGCTTGAGTGTACACGCCTCTATGGTGGGTGCATGTTCAAAAAACAGGATGTGCCCCTGTTCTTCTGCTTCGTTCAAGAACCACTTTTTTTCCTTCATAGTTTGTAAGGGGCGTATGTCATAACTCATCACATACGGCATAGGAATATGACTAGGAGACGGCAGCAAATCGGCACAATAAATAATTGTTTTGTCTTGATACTTAATTCTAGGAGCCATCAAGGCTTCTGTATGTCCATAGGCATAACCGATATGAAAATCTTTTAGCCAGGGTAGTACTTCATTATAAGGCAAGGAAGGAATATTTTGGAGTATGCCATGCTCTTTTAGAGGTACAAAATTTTCTTTTAGGAACGAAGCATTTTCGCGCTCATTGGGCGTGTAGGCCCAGTCGTAATGTGCCTCATTAGTCCAGTAGCTTGCATTGGGAAAAGTAGGCAATAAGCTGCCTTTCTCATCTCTGTAAACGGCCCCTCCTACATGGTCAAAATGCAAATGTGTGATAAATACATCTGTAATATCAGCCGCTTGTAATCCTTGCTCCTGAATCGAAGTCAATAAGCTGGCTTCGCCGTGGGGCTGAAAGTGAGAGAAGAACTTAGGAGATTGTTTATTCCCGATTCCTGTATCAATCAAAATATTGCGCCCTTCTGTTTGCACTAATAAACAACGCATCGCCCAAGTACACAAATTATTTTCATCGGGCTGCTCCAATCTTGACCACAATTTTTGAGGAACCACTCCAAACATAGCTCCCCCATCCAGTTTAAAATACCCTGTATTAATTACGCTAATTTTCATAATTTGTAGTTGGCTACTCTAGATAATTTTATTTACCAAAACCAATAGTCTTATTTTCTTTTTTGAATGATTGGGCTACGCCTACCATTCTAATTGCAGTTACGGCGGCTTCTACGCCTTTATTGCCATACTTTCCACCTGCTCGGTCTAATGCTTGTTGTTTGTCGTTTGGTGTTAATAAACCAAATACAAAAGGTTTCCCTGATGTCAACGCAAGATTTTGGAGTGCTTGCGCTACAGACATGTTGATGTACTCATTATGTGTGGTTTCTCCTTTGATCACACAACCCAAACAAATCGTAGCATCTACGCTCTCATTCTTATGCAAAATACGCGCGCCTTGTGGCAATTCAAAAGCTCCTGGTACTTGTAGTGTATGAATGTTTTCGGCTTCTACTCCATGCTTTATTAAAGTGTCATAACAGCCTTCGTACAATGCATGGGTAATTTCTTCATTCCAATCGGCCACAATAATTCCAAATTCCCATTCAGAGGCATCAGGCAAGTTATTCTCATCATAAACAGATAAATTCTTATCAGCACTGCTCATAGTTATTGTTAATTTATGGTGTTATAATCTGTAAATCATACTAAAAAAGGTAAGCCTGTAACAATTACAGTCTTACCTTTTTTAAACTTTCTTATTAAAAAGCGAACAGTTAGGATAAACGAATTAAATCTTTGTCTACGCCCAAACGCTCTGCTGTTTCTGGATCTTTATCCATAATATCTTGTAAGTATTGCTTGGCTTCTTCTACTTTTCCTTGGAATTCTAACAAGCGAGCAGCTTTCCATTTAGCAAACATTGCCAAAGCCATATTTTCTGTATTAGCAGCTGCACTTTCATAAGCACTTAATGCTTCGTCCATTTGTTGCAGTTCAGAATGTGCATCACCAATCAAGGTATACGCTTGTGTCTGCATTAATTCTTCTCCACTAAAGTTGGTTAAGAAATCTAATGCCAATTGAGGCTGTCCCAATTGCAACGTAGCAATACCTGCATAATAGTGCGCTAGATTAGCCGCAGCTGTGCCACCATAATCCTCAATAATCCCCGTATAACCAATAAAGTTACTGGCTTGTCCTGGGATATTACGGCCATTCAAAGCCAATTGAAAAGAATCGCGCTTGAATTCAACATTTGCTTTGTACAATTCTACTTGTGCCTCCTCGTTCTTTTCGCCGCTGCTTTGGACATACCAATACAGACCGACAATAAGGAGTAAAATACCTCCAATGAGGCCAAAAATTAAATTTTTGTATTCTTCAAAAAAACCATTGGCTTTTTCTTTTAGTTCATCTGCTGTAAGATCCTGAATTTCAGTATATTGTTCTTTTGCCATAATGTGGTCTTGGTATACTAATTATCGTAACTGTAAAATAATTTTGCGTGCAAAGATAAACAAAGTTTTTACGGAAAGGAGATTTTT
>JBGCDW010000050.1:0-19443 GCA_045105775.1 Aureispira sp. | reverse complement strand
GTAGCGAAAAAAGCATCTTTTTCCCTCACTCATCGTTAAAAATTGATTCCATAGCACTGCTATGAACTAAATTTTTGCCTTGATTGATGAAAAAACCTTACTTTTTGTCTCTGTACAACTCCAGTCGTGATAATGTCTAATCGTTTAATTTTTTTTGCACTAAAAAACAGTTATTTTTATCTAATGAGTCCTATATATTTTCTCAAACTAGTGCATAAACTAGTTATTGGATATATCCGATTCAATAAAATTCAATTGCTTCAAAAGCACTCTTTTTTTGTTCTGTAGGCTAATCTTTTATGCAAGACTTATTAATAATGCAACTCGTAGTTTCATTATTTGTTTGTTGGATATTGTCATAATTTTATATTTTTTCACACTTTTTTCTTGTTATGTTTGAAATTGGCAGTCGTATTATATTTAAGTATACTGGTTTAGAAGCCGAAATTTTGGAAGATCACCAAGATGGCAGTTACACCGTATGGTTGATGGATGATGAAGAGGAGGGAATTGCTTTTGACGATGATATAGTTCTAGCCAAGGACTTTTCAGGTATTCAGCAATCGGAACTGCAAAAAGAGATTCCTAAAAAAGCTTCCAAAAAAAATTCTGGGCCTAGTACCGAAGATTTGTTTTTTAGTAAAAAGGAACAACATGCTAGGAAATTGCAAGGTTTGCAACCTTCTAATAATAAATATATAAAGCCCAAGAGTGTGCCTACTGCTCACATCAAAGAAACGATCTTTGAAGCTCAAGCACTTGTTGATACTGCCCCCCAAGGCGCAGGTTGTTATCTGGCCTTTCACCAAACAGCAACAGATCATTACACCATTTACTTAGTGAATGATACGCCTGTTTCTTTTAGTTTTAAGTTTAAATTATATTTAAATCAGCAAATCGAGCATGGTTTTAATAAGGTTATTCCTGCAAGTACTTATTTTGCTATCGGTGAATTTTGGCAAGCACAATTTAACGACGCGCCTAAAATTGAGTTTGCCTGTCCTAATTTTCATTTTAGCAAGAGTTTCAAATTAAAATACAAGAAGTTCTTAACCAATCATGGAGTAGTTCCATTGATAGGTATTGATACCTACCATTATTTATTATTTTCTAAATTAGAGGGCCGTAAAAAAGCCACCACTTCGATTAAAGAGTACACCTTACAAGAACGTTCTACTAACTTTTCATCCATTACCAACACTCGTCCTAATTTGATGGATATTGCTTCTTTTGACCCCGAATTGGATCTACATGCAGAAAGATTAGTAGAAGATACCTCTGAATTTACTCCAAGTGAATTGTTTGAACTACAATTACAAGCTTTGGACACTTTTATTACACAAGCTGCTTTTTTAGAAATAAAAGAAGTGTTCATTATTCACGGTTTAGGAAAAGGCAAACTAAGAGAGGGTGTAGAGCTATATTTGCGTTATCATGGTGATATAAAAACGTATAAAAATGAATTTCATGAAAAATATGGTTTTGGAGCAACTAGAGTTGTTTTTAAATCGTAATTTTTACAATAAATTCCTTATGTTAGATGACGGTTATTTAGATACTCCCCAACCATAATACAACAGCTATAAAATAGCATAACAGTTGTATTAGTGGTAGTCTAAACAACTTGATAAAAGCCCCCAATATAAAAAGTAGAAATGGCTCACTTCTACTTATAATCGATTGTAATGATCTGAACTATCTCAAATGACCTACTTACTAAGCTTTTTGTTTGTTACTTATTCTTGTGTAGTCTTCTCACAATCAAATGACTACATTATAAAAACCAACAATCAAAAAATAACTGGCACTGTCAAAAATACCACCTTAAGCCTCAATAACGACCAAATTACCTTTCAGGCCACTGATGAAGCTCCCCTTGTCTATCGTCCTGATGCGCTTCAAGAATGGAGCAAAGACAGTATGGTTTACGTCTCCAAGAGGCATCCCTATCGCGCTAAAAAACCTTGGGTTTTTATGAAGCGTTTGACAGACGCAAATGCCCCTATTGCACTGTATGAATATGCTAAAAATGAAAATAGATCCAATGCTGTTGATTTATTTTTGGGGCGCGGTTCTACCCTCACTAAGGTAAAACCGCTGGCTTTTCGCAGGCAAATGCGCTCATATTTTGCAGATGAGCCTATTATTGTGGCATTGGTAGATAAAAAAGGAGTTAAAAAGAAAGATTTGCTGGAATTGGTAGAAGAATACAATGAGTTGTTTCGGGAAATACATCAAACAGCGTTACCGACTTCACCTCCTTCTAATGAAATCATTAATAGACAGAGTTTTTGGGATTTTGATGATTTATTATTGAGCACAGATGAAGCCGCTCAAAAATATATGGATGCTATAAAGGATGCGGCAGATGCTTTTGCGAATGAAGTAGAACGTGATATTGAAATTAACTACGGAATTGGCATTTCTTTTTTTCAACAAAAAAAATATGCGGCGGCAATTCCTTATCTAAAAGAAGTACGTACGCTTATTCTAAAAGAAAAACAACAACTGTACAAAGCTCCCTTGATTGAAGCCATGTTAGCTCAGATTTATTACGAGGAAGAAAAATATCAATTGGCTATAGGTTTTAATAGTAATGCGCTTCAAAAATGGAATTCAGATGATTTTGCGGCTCCTAAACCATTAGCACTTTACGATGCTTATTTAATGCAGGGCAAAATTTTTCAGAAACTAATGCCTGCCCCATCTAATGAAATATGGTATCAAATTACGGCCTCCGAGGAAGAGAGAAGTTGGGAAGTAGCTTTTGAACGTAGAGGGTTGGCGAGTTTGCGCCATGCCATTAATGAGGAAAAAACCGTAGACTACAATTTGGCCTTGCTGAGTTTGAATACAGCATTGCGTTTGATTGACCAGTTGCCTAACAGACAACGTACGCCCAAACAAATAGATATACAACTCGCTCTAGGATCCCTGTACTTTCACGCAGGAGATTATCCCAATGCAGAACTGTATTATGAAGAAGCGTCCAATACTATTCAAAACAACTATGGAATAAAACATCCTCAGTATGCAGAAGTAGAGCGAAGATTGAGTGAGATTTATTTAGCAACTCAATTGTATCAAGAGGCATTGACATATATAGATCAAGCGCAGTACAGTCAAATGGGTGATAATATAGAAATTGATGCACATCTACTGGATAATATTAATAAGATTCCTTTTCCTTATGAATTGCTCAATTCGATTGCTACTAGAGGTATTATTCTATACGAACGCAGCAAAAAGAACCCTTCAGAAAATGAATTGAAAAGAGTATTGGCGCATTATGCCATAGCTACAGAAATGCTCTATCAATTGCGTAACACCTATCGCACAGAAGGCAATAAATCTAAGTTGGGAAATATTACCCACAAGATCAGCCAACACGCTGTAATTATTTGCAATACCTTGTTTGAAAAAACAGGCGATGTGGCATTTTTGGAACAAGCTTTTTCTTATGCTGAATTATCCAAAAGTGCCGTTCTATTTGAAACGATACAAGATCTAAAATCCATGCAAATTGCGGGTATTCCGAAGGAGCAAACAATACTCGAAAATGGCTTAAAGGTACAAATTGCTTATCTCAAAGCAGAGGTTTTTTATGAGATGCAACAAGGGGATCAAGCAAGTGAGGAACGAATTAATGCCTTGGAGGATCGTATCAATACGACTACCCAAAAACACAATGCACTTTTGAAAGAGTTTGAGCAAAAATACCCTGCTTATTATAATCTTAAGTATAGTAATAATAAGGCTATACAGTTGAGTGAACTCCAAAGTATCCTAAGCCCTGAGGAAGTCTTTTTGGAATATGTAGCTACCGATTCCTTTATTTACACCCTTGCGATTACCAAAACAGCAATCAAAAGTCAGTTTAAAGCACTCCCTCAACCATTACCGCTTGTAGTTAAAAAGTTACAACATGCTCTCAAGCAAAATAAACCCGATCTTTACAGCAAATATGGTTACTTTCTTTACCAAAATGTATTAGAAGATTTGGAGGCTTTTATTAGTGGCAAGAAATTGATTATTGCCCCTGATGCCGAATTGAGTTATATTCCTTTTGGTGTATTGCCTATGCAAGCTATTGATACTGCTGCAAAGGGGGCTGTTGCTTATGCCGAGGCTCGGTTTGTGATAGAGGCGCACCCTATTTGTTATAATTATTCTGCAAGTATGTTTTTGCACAGCAAGCAACAACAAAAAAACAATGCTGCTCAAAAAATGTCTACTTGGGCACCTGATTTTCATACTATGGAGAAAATTATCAGCCAAAAGGGCATTGGAGAAAAACTCACAGCACTGCCTGGTGCACAGCAAGAAGCACAACACATTGCTGATTTGTTTGGCAGTCCTGCTTACTTGGCAGGAAGAGCCTCCGAACTACAATTTAAAAAGGAAGCCAACTTGTACAGCGTTTTGCATATTGCTACACATGGTGTAGTGAATGACTTGGATCCCTTATTCTCTAGTTTGATTCTGAGAAACGAAGGTCAAGAAGATGGGATATTGCACGCCTATGAATTGTACAATATGAAATTAAATGCAGACTTGGCCGTCTTGAGTGCTTGTAATTCGGGGATGGGAAGGCTAAAAAAGGGAGAAGGTATTGTGAGTATTGCAAGGGGCTTTTCTTATGCAGGGGTACCCAATATTGTTATGAGTAAATGGCCTGTATCTGATTGGTCTACCGAAGTGCTGATGCGAGAATTTTATAAGAACCTCAAGCGTGGCCTACCCAAAGATGAAGCATTGCAACAAGCCAAAATCGCCTATCTCAAAGCCAATCGTGGCTCTCCAAAACTATTGGCACCTTTTTATTGGGGTGGTTTTGTTTTGTCAGGCAATACAGATCCCATACCTGCACTAGTCGACCACTTCGCTTATTGGCAATGGAGTATAGCCCTGTTGGGTATGATTTTATTGTTAATCTTAGTCAGAAAAAGGCTGCAAAGCCCCAAAACTGCTTAGAGTAAAATAATTTGGGCTGATTCTTGTTAGATCAGGTGTATTATTACGTTTACCCTCTTACATAGCCTTTAATTTTTTTTGGAACGCCTCTCTCGACCATGCAATATTTGTTCTCTGTTATCATATTACTATTTGTTACGCTCCCTATTCAACAGGTAATTGCACAAAACAATCCAAGTTTTCTGTACCGACAAAATGAGCTTCCTCAATTAGAGGTCTCTAGTAAAAGTGATTTGTCGTTGGCGTTTTATGCTACTAACCCAAAAACACCCGATGCCGTTACGGTACATTGGACTGTAGGAACACAAACCATAGCCTTATCTACCTCCACCATTACTCCAGAAGAGGAAACTTTTCAAGTGGCTACGTTTACCTTTCCCTTATTAGATATAGCAATAGAAGGTCATATTGAATGGGCACAAGCAGTTTTGCAGGCATTAGATGACCAGCCATTAGATTCTATTATTATGGTAGAGGCTGATTTAGTTCTTGCTGATTCTACACTCAAAGGTGTTTTGCCTATATCTTTCAAGGGGGGGTGGAATGTAAAAGATGAATTTTGGAATCGTGCAGCTCAATACAAACTGCTAAAACAGCAACTGGTTATTAATGATTCTGTGAAATTTTGGAAAAGACAAGTTGCTAGAACTGAAAATTTAATAGCACTAAATAAAAAAGCAAAGCTGACGGCTCTATCAAAACTACAAGATACTAAAAATAGTCTAGCATTAAACTGCCAAGACACTGCTTCGATCGATAGTTTATTGGTCATCGAAAAAGCACTAAATGAAGGTTTGGAAAAAGCTAGAAATGGTGCAGCGATCACCAATCCTCAAAAAATGCAATTGGCCCAACAAACAACGATGCGCAGTCAACTCCTCACCGCTATTAATGGCAAAAACAACCCAAAGTGTAAAGAATCACTATCTATACTCTTAACACAACAAAACGCGCTTATTAACATACAAAAACAAAACATGCAACTCAAGCAGCAGTATCAGCAAAAACAACAAACTCTGAAAAAATTTCAGCAAGCAGATAAGAGTAATAAGCAACAACTCTCTACAATTGCCACCCGCCTTAATGAATAATAGTATTTAAATGATAGAAATAGTTTAAATACGTCAATAGCTGCCATATAAACCACTGAAATCCCTCCATCTTACCAAAGAAAAATACTGGTAAAAAACATCAACCAAACATTTGTAACTATTTTTTCATTCATTTTAAGATAACATTTTGTTAACTTAGAAACCTTAGTTATGATTCTACAAATAGTGCATTTAATCAACTTAAATACACTATTTGTCTATTTATCAAGCTATTAGACTTCTTAGTTTTAAAATTATCTTTTTTAATTAATTTTAAACTTTAACCAAAAAATTAGTTTTTTTAGTTTATAATTGTAGTGTAACGTAAGCGATACTAGTTCTTTCACAAGAAAATTTTACATAGTCAATGAGTTCATTGTTTCAAATTATTGGACTGTCACTGAAATAGTATTCTTACATAACGTCTATAAATCATACCTCAAACAACATTATTATCATGAAAATTTTAACAACAACATTAGTACTCTTATTGAGTGTTATTTTAACAGTATCCCTAAAAGCCCAAACACTTACGGTTAGCTATTTACCTACTCCTAACAATTTATCCCCTCTATTTGCTGGGTCTGTTTTTACAGAGTCAAAGATTTTTTACGGAGCAGTTCCAAGCAGTCCAAAAAGCAAAGTAATTGTATTTGTACATGGTTTTACTGACCTAACGAATGGTTGGTTTATCGCCAATGATATTTACGATAGAGCTTATAATGATCGATATAGAACTGCATTTGTTGCCATGACTCGTGGTAGTGGAATGGAAGTAAATGGACGCATTTTAGCGAAGGCATTGGATGCTATTACTAGTGAGTATGGTGTAGACAATGTAGTTATTGTGGCACACAGTAATGGAGGAAAAGCTTCAGAAGTAGCCATGATTGATTACAACCGCAGAAGCAAAGTAGAGCGTGTAATTGCTCTAGGTACGCCTTTCTTTGGTACTTACTTGGCTAATATTGCTCAAGTACCAGGTGCTTCTACAATCTCTAACCTAGTTGGTATAGGTGGAGGTACAAATACTTCTACGACTTACTACATGGCTAACAGACGTCCTCAATTGGACAATAGTAGCAGAAACCAAGCTTACAAATTCCTTACTCACGGTGGCTGGGGATACAATACAATCTCTCTTACAGGTGTGGCCATGACTCCAACAGGAACCGTATTAAATGCTGCTGGTGCTGGATGTGGTAGCGGAGGAAACGACGGTGTAACACCTTACCAAAGCTCAAAACGTCCTAATAGTAATGTTAGATGGGCTGGACGACCTAACTGCTGGCCTTTGTTGGGTACTACTACTAGACCTTTCTTTGGACAATATAGAGTAGAGTACATCAACCACATTGATATTATGAATGGTGGATACATGTGGACTACAGTTAGAAATGCTATCAATACTTCTTTGCGTACAGAAGCTAACACTACATCATCTGAGGCTACTACTATGGATCCTGTCCTAACTAGCCGCATGCAAATGTTATTATCTGAAGAAAGTAATGTATCTTTTGTAGTAGAACCTAGCTTGCGTCAATTAGAGGTAGTTTTAATGCGTGAAGCTGAAATGGCTAACTATACGCTACAACAACAATTGGCTAACGGACAATGGGCGGATGTAGCTTTTGATTTTACTGCTTTCCCAACTACTAAGGGTATGGCTGCAGGTTACACACAAGTAGTTGATTTTGCTTCTCTAGCTGCTGGTAAATATCGTCTACAAAGTAATGAAGAATTTGTAGGAATTGTACATCAAGAAAAAGGAGTAGAATTGAGCTTTGACAACAAGAATATCTTGTTTAATGGTGACGCTCCTACTTTCAAGGCATGGATCGACAGAGCTGAAGATTATGATCTATCTAAAATGACTTTAAAAGCTGTTATTACACTTAAGAATGATGTTAAAGGGAATAGATTAGAAGAAGTAACTTATATTGAAGATTTCAAAGTAAATGAGTATGGTGAGGCGGTTTTAAATCCAACTCAACACTTGGCAGAAGGTGTGTACAACATGGTTATCCAAGCTGTACACCCAGATTTCCAAAGAACTTTAGTAGCTGGTTTTGTTGTAAACGAAGCGGCTCCTAAAACAAATCGTGATGCTTTAACGGGTGTTCAATTTTTAGAAACATTCCCTAATCCTGCTGTTAGCACCTTGTCTCTAAGAATCAACAACCAAGAAGCTGCTCAATTGAGCCTATACGATGTACAAGGCCGTTTGGTACACCAAGAGCAAATCAACAACACTGGTGCTCAACAAGTAACTTGGAACTTAGAACAACTAAGCGTTGGACAAGGTACTTACTTTGTAGAATTAGCTGAAGGTGACAAGAAAACTACTAAATCTGTAGTAGTTGCAAAATAAAAATTCCGTAACAATTGACTAGTAACAACAATTGTTATACCTACCAATCAATCAATTAGCCAAGATGGACGAGCGACTTACTCGTCCATCTTTTTTTTGGTACTATCTGTAGCTCCCCCTCTATACGCTCTTCTTTCCCTTGCCTTCAACTATCCTATTTTTAGCTGTATTGGTGCATAATTCCTATCCTACCATCCTGTTTTTTACAGTATATTTTTGATTTAGAAACCTTATTTATACTCTTATAAATAGTGTATTTAAACATAATAGACCTATTCTTTGGCTATTTTTTGAGCCATTAGAATTCTTTATTCTCAGATATTAAGTCAGATTAATTTTAAACTTTAACCAAAAAATTAGTTTTTTTTAATTATCTTTGCACTCGTTAAGCAACAGACAATTAAGGATTTAAATCCTTTAAATAGAAAGTTGCATAACTTATTGTATTTGTTTTTCGGAACATTTACTAAAACATACCTCAAACAACATTATTATCATTATTACTTATCATGAAAACATTAACAACAACATTAGTACTTTTATTAAGCATTGTATTGACTGTAGCTACACAAGCACAAACAGTTAATTCAGTCAACATGCCTACCCCTCAAAACCTATCTGTTAACGCTCTTAACATCCAAGAATCTACCATCTACTTTGGTGCTACTCCAAGCAACCGAAGATCAAAAGTAGTCGTATTTGTACATGGTTTTTCCGATTTAGCTACGGGTTGGCTTGATGGAAATGACATGTATGAAGAAGCTTACAATGAAAAATATAGAACTGCATTTGTTGCAATGACTCGTGGTGGTGGAATGGAAGTAAACGGTAGCATCTTAGCCCGTGCTTTGGATATCATCACAGAGAGATATGGTGTAAAAGACGTGGTAATTGTTGCCCACAGTAATGGCGGAAAAGCTTCAGAAGTAGCCATGATTGATTACAATCGTAAAAACAAAGTAGAGCGTGTCATTACACTAGGTACTCCTTACAAAGGAACTTATCTAGCCAATGTAGCTCAGTGGCCCGGTGCTAGTATTATTGGTAACCTAGTTGGTTTAGGTGGTGGTTTAAGCACTTCTACTACTTACTATATGGCTAATAGACGTAACCAATTGGACAACAACAGCAGAAATCAGCCTGGTAAATTTGTTACCCATGCTGGTTGGGGATACAATGCACTAACACTGTCAGGTGTGGCATTAACTCCTAGTGGAGGAATCTTGAATGCTGCTGGTGGTGGCTGTGGTAGTGGTGGTAACGATGGTGTTACGACTTACCAAAGCTCTTTGCGTAGTGGAAGCCGTGTACAATGGGCTGGTAGAAGTACTTGTTGGCCTAGATTGGGTTGGACACAAGCATATGGTCTAAATTACATCAATCACTTAGACATCAACAGCTCTAGATATGTATGGACTACGGTTAAGAATGCCATTGCTGCTCCTTTGAGTTCTTTGCGTATGACACCTGATGCTGCTCCTACAGACCAAACATTAACTAGTCGCATGCAAATGTTGTTATCAGAAGAAAGCAATGTATCTTTTGTAGTAGAGCCTAACTTACGTAAACTTGATTTGATCTTAGTACGTAAAAACGAAACTTCCAATTATACTTTAGAGCAACAATTGGCTAATGGCCAATGGGTAGAAGTAGCGTTTGACTGGAGCAACACAGAAATCACAAAAGGTATGGTTGCTAGTTATGCAGAACAAGTTGATTTATCTTCTTTGGATGCTGGTCGCTATCGTCTACAAAGCAATTCAGAATTTGTTGGAATTATCAACCAAGAGAAAGGTGTAGAATTGAACTTTGATAACAACAATATCTTGTTCAATGGTGAAGTACCTTCTTTCAAAGCATGGATTGACAGAGCTGAAGATTATGACCTATCTAAAATGACTTTAAAGGCTGTTATTACGCTTAAGAATGATGTGAAAGGTAATAAAGTAGAAGAAGTAACCTACATCGAAGATTTCAAAGTAAATGAGTATGGTGAAGCGGTGTTAAATCCAACTCAACACTTGGCAGAAGGAGTGTACAACATGGCTATCCAAGCAGAACACCCAGATTTCCAAAGAACTTTAGTGGCTGGATTTGTAGTAAATGAAGCGGCTCCTAAAACAAATCGTGATGCTTTAACGGGTGTTCAATTGTTAGAAACATTCCCTAACCCTGCTGTTAGCACGTTGTCTCTAAGAATCAACAACCAAGAAGCTGCTCAATTGAGCCTATACGATGTTCAAGGTCGTTTGGTACACCAAGAACAAATCAACAACACTGGTGCTCAACAAATCACTTGGAACTTAGAACAACTAAGCATTGGACAAGGTACTTACTTTGTAGAATTGGCCGAAGGTGACAAGAAAACTACTAAATCTGTAGTAGTTGCAAAATAAAAATTCCGTAACAATTGACTAGTAACAACAATTGTTATACCTACCAATCAATCAATTATTTAAGATGGACGAGCAACTTGCTCGTCCATCTTTTTTTATTGGCAATAATAATTTATTCTTTCTTAAAAAACGCATTGAGCAAATCCTCCTCCGCCAAATTTGGTAAGGTAACTTTGAGCTTGGGCTGTATCTTCATAGCGCGTTCTATGGCTTGACGAGCACCTGTATTGCGGGCCCAATTGCGGCGAGCAATTCCATTATTAACATCCCAAAACAGCATACTCTCCAAACGTCGATCGGCCTCTACACTACCATCTAGTAGCATTCCAAAACCACCATTCATCACTTCTCCCCAGCCAACACCACCGCCATTGTGCAGGGAAACCCAAGTGGCACCACGAAAAGCATCCCCTACAAAATTTTGTACCGCCATATCTGCCGTGAAACGCGAGCCATCATAAATATTGGACGTTTCTCTATAAGGCGAATCTGTTCCTGAAACATCGTGGTGATCGCGTCCCAAAATCACAGGGCCTAGCAAACGGCCGTCTCTAATGGCTTTGTTAAAGGCTGCTGCAATACGCATTCTGCCTTCACTATCTGCATACAAAATCCGAGCTTGCGAACCTACCACCAATTGATTTTCCTTGGCATGACGAATCCAATGCAGATTGTCTGCAGTTTGTTGACGAATATCTGCTGGTGCTTCTGCTAACAATTGCTCCAATACCTCGGCTGCCAATTGATCTGTCAAGGCCAAATCTTGAGGGCTACCCGATGCACACACCCAACGAAACGGTCCAAAACCATAATCAAAACACATAGGCCCCATAATATCTTGTACATAAGAGGGGTACTTAAAATCCAAGCCATTTCTGGCCATAATATCCGCTCCTGCCCTAGAGGCTTCTAACAAAAAAGCATTGCCATAATCAAAGAAATAAGTCCCTTTGGCATGGTGGGCATTAATGGCATTCACATGTCTTCGTAAGGTAGATTGCACCTCTTCTTTAAATTTTGCAGGATCATTCACCATCAATTCATTGGATTCTTCATAACTATACCCCACAGGATAATAGCCCCCAGCCCAAGGATTGTGCAGAGAAGTTTGGTCAGAACCTAAATCTACATAAATGCCAGCCTTATCAAACGCCTCCCATACATCTACCACATTACCATTATAAGCAATAGAAACCACCTCTCCTTTGGCCTTTGCTGCGCTCACTCGCACACACAAAGCATCTAAGTCATTGATAACCTCATCGACCCAGCCCTGCTCATGGCGTTTATTCGTAGCCGTCGTATTAATTTCGGCCGTTACCGAAACCACTCCTGCAATATTTCCTGCTTTGGGTTGCGCTCCTGACATTCCCCCTAGCCCAGCCGTAACAAATAATTTGCCTTTAGGCCCTTTATCGTCAATTTTTCGGCAAGCATTCAACACCGTAATGGTGGTGCCATGTACAATACCTTGTGGGCCAATATACATATAAGACCCAGCCGTCATTTGCCCATACTGTGTCACCCCAAGGGCATTAAAGCGTTCCCAATCATCAGGTTTGGAATAATTGGGAATCATAAGACCATTGGTAACCACCACTCTTGGTGCTTCTTTGGGAGCAGGAAATAAGCCCATTGGGTGTCCCGAATACATGGCCAGTGTTTGCTCATTGGTCATAGTGGCCAAGTACTGCATAGTTAGTAGATATTGTGCCCAATTGCTAAAAACACCTCCATTTCCCCCATAGGTAATCAATTCATGTGGGTGTTGTGCTACCGCAGGATCCAAGTTGTTCTGAATCATTAACATGATAGCAGCAGCCTGCTGGCTCTGATAAGGATATTCCTCTATAGGCCGTGCATACATGGCATAAGTGGGTCTAAAACGATGCATATAAATGCGCCCATATTGCTCCAATTCAGCTACAAATTCTGGAGCAAGGGTGGCATGATGCTTTTGAGGAAAATAACGTAAGGCATTTTGTAAGGCCAAACGTTTTTCGGCAGTTGTTAGAATCGCCTTGCGCTTGGGGGCATGGGATACAGTTGGGTCTATATGTTGGACAGGAGGCAACTCATCAGGAATACCTGCTAGGATAGCTGCCTTGAAGTCTATTGGTGAAGTGGTAAGATTCATTATTATTCTTTTTTGATTAGTTACTGTATCCTAAAGATAGAAATGAAGAAGGAAGTACTATTACAAAAACAAAAAAAGCTTTTCTATCAAAATAAAAGCTATCAAGGGTGCAACCGTTCAAAATTTGCTCCTGTCTTTGCTCAATGTAGGTATACTTTGGAGCAACTGTTTATTAAAATAGTCGAATAAACGGCTGCATTACTCTAATAAAACACTGTTCTTGTCCCTTATAACTTGACTTATTCCTTAATGTTTTCGTTTTTCACCATTGTAATGGTTCCCCTCATTCCACAACATCTTATATTCAAACCAACGAATCATGCACAACTACCTGTATGCCCTGCTTTCATTGACAATTTTCTTTTTATTGCCTTCTTATCATCAAGCCCAAGATGTATTTACCATCAAAGGCCAATTGGTCGATCCTAATCAAAATATCATAGAGGTTGGCAATGTACTTGTACTTTCACCTCCAGACTCTTCCTTAATCAAGGGAACCTATATACTAGATGGACAATTTGAACTAGAAGGTATAAATCAACGTCCATTTCTACTTCAACTAACGGCTTTGGGCTACAAGGACAGCACTTTTCTAATCACTCAAACACCTGTAAATGGCCTGCTAGATTTAGGAAAATTATCTCTTTCTATGGCCAACAATCTACAAACCATAACCGTAGAATCTACAATCCCCATGTTCAAATCTAGCCGTGGAAAAATCATTGTAAATGTAGAAAACTCCCTATTGAGCAGCAGCGGCAGTGTACTTGATGTCTTGCAGCGTTCGCCCCGTGTGATGGTCAATGCCAATGATGAAGTTACCATGTTTGGCAAAGGAACACCTATTTTACTATTAGATGGCCAACCCACTACCCCCAAAGAACTCAAAGATATTCCCTCTACCGAGATCAAAGAAATAGAAATCATTCGCAATCCTTCTGCTCGTTATGATGCCGCTGGCCGAGCGGTCATCAATATTATTACCAAACGCCAAAACTTAGAAGGCTACAATGCCCGCGCCTATTTACAACTTACCCAAGGACGTTATTTTTATGGTTTTGGTAGTCTACGGTTCAATTATAAGAAAAAACGCTGGTCAGTTACGGCTGGCTATGGCTTCAACTATAGAGACACTTGGAACAGCAATTATTACGCTCGCCAATATCCAGGTGATTCTAGCCGTACATTTACCATGCTCAACCAAATTGACAATCGTACGACGACTCCACAAGGGCATTATTATTCCTTTAAATTGGGCTATCGTCCTGATTCTGTGAGTTTGCTGGGTTTGCAGTATCGAGGCTCTCATACCAATCAGCGATACCGTGTTTACAATACCAATAACATTGATGTAGATGGACAGGATTTTAACGATTTGATTGCCCAAACCAATGGTGCAACGACACGTTTTAACAACTCTGTTAATCTCAATTATACCCGTGATTTGGATACCCTAGACAGTGAGCTATTTATAGCCGCTCAATATTCTAATTACCAATTGGATACTAGAGACAATATTGACCAATTCTTAACTACACCCAACGATACCAGCACTCAATTATTCCAAAATAATAGCCTAACAAGCATTCACCTAGTCAATGGGCAATTGGATTATACTAAGGGATTTAAGAACAACATGCAATTTCAAGCAGGTGTAAAAGGGGCTGCTGTATTGAACAGCAGTAGCATCAATTTTCTTACCCAAAACAATCAAGGAGAATGGATAGTAGACAATAGTTTTACCAATGGTTATCGTTATAACGAATCTATTTATGCGGCCTATATACAAGGCAACTGGGAACACAAAAAATGGTTCTTCCAAGCGGGGGCGCGTACAGAATGGGCATTGATGAATGGTTTTGATCCTGTTACGGACAACCAAATTCTAAAAAGAGACTACTGGCATATCTTTCCTACGGCATTGATGGAGTTTAATTTTGCCGAAAACTGGCAAACTGCCTTAAATTATAAAACTAGTATTGAACGACCGAGTTTTCGTGCACTCAACCCCTTCATTGATTTTATAGATCAATATTCTGTGTCACAGGGCAATCCTTTTTTGGTTCCTGCTTATAACCATTCCCTAGAATGGTCGCTCACTTTTATGGAAATGGCATCTCTAGAAGTAGAATTGAATCGTAGTTTTGAAGGTATGGATATTTTTATCCAGAAAGAAGGCAATCGTTTTGGCATTATTACACAGAATTATGATAAGCTGGATGAACTGAATGTTACACTCAATTTACCTTATGAACTGAAGTGGTGGACCACCTACAATTCTTTTGGTTTTTCTTATACCAATGTAGAATATGATAGAGGAAATGATTTGCTCAACTACAATATTCCTTCTTTTTATGTGTATAGCTACAATGCTTTTAAGTTTCCTAAAGTGGTTAATTTTGAAGTGACTTTCCAGTATGTCTCAGCTGGCGCGGAGGGCTTTTTCTCCTATCAACCCTTTTCTATGCTTGGTTTTAGTTTAGAACGCAAGTTTTTGGATGACAAACTATCGGTGCGCTTATCTGTCAATGATTTGCTCTTTGGCTATCGTGAAGCTGGCAACGACTTGGTAGATGTCTTTGATGTACAATATGTCAATCGTTATGACACGCGTTTTGTACGCTTGGCTCTCAGCTATAGTTTTGGTAAGCTCAAGGCACAAGGGCTCAAAGATAGATCTGTGAATAAATCTGAGAGCAGTCGTATTGATTAATATTATTTTGCCTTCTAGCTATTTAATTAGCTAGGAGGCAATTTACTAGAAACTATTCCCATTTCTTTAGACCTTCTTTATTTACCGCTAGTAATTCTTGCCACAGTTCATGCCCAATTTGTCCAGATGCTCGAAACATGCTTCTTTTTCGAGGCAGTGTAACAAAGCTATAATTGGGTGAAAAATGATCCAAGGTCTCTTCATCAAAATGTACCTTTTCCCAAAGATTTTTCTCAAAATTTTGAATTACGTTTAGGTGCATTTTTGTCAATACCAAAGAATCAGCAGCCACCGTATTCGTTGAGCTTATTTGATGCATATAAGCAGTTTTTTTTGGTAAAATGCTTTATAGTTGGTTCCTTGTTTGACAATGTGTAGGCTATAGCTTGGAATCAGCATCATTTCATGGGCATTACCACTATACTTAGAAAAAAAAGTAAGCGTATCCTTTTCTTGCATTTGGGCAAAAAGAGCAGGTGGGGGTTGATTAAAAAAGTAGCTGTTTAGGTGTAGGGCGATGGTGTCTTTTTGAAGATAATGGTATTGAAAGAAAAAAATTTTAGGCGATTGTAGACTATCTCTAGGTGTAAATTTCAAGTAATGACCTGATATATGAAGCGTCGCAGGTGGAATAGAGAGCCATTGTGTAGGCAAAATGGTTATTTCTTTTAGCAAGGTATCTTTAAAAGCAGCAGAATAAGCATAAGCTCTAAATTGAGCGTGCAGCGCAAAGGTTCCCTCTATGTTGCTTGTATCTACGCCTTCCATATCTATGTTTAGTTCTACCTCAAAGGCGTTTTGTGCATACAAGCTATTATGCTCCAACAAAAGCACACCTATTCCGAGTATGCTCCAAAAATATTTCCATAAAATCATCTTTCCTACTTGTTTTGATGCTCTTACACTAGATGCTCCACAATTTTTTTTTGGTGCAATAAAAGACCCCATCATACGTTATTATAAAAGAAACATCTTGTTAATCAAGATAAAAATCAATAGGAATTATGAAAATTCTAAAAATTCTAGTATATTCAATTACAACCTAATTCCATTTTAAAATAAAACCTATGAAAACCTATCCAACCTCAAAAGATATAGAAGGCGTAGAAGTTAGAAGAGAAATCATTATTGGGATACAAGAAGTCTTGAAAAACAATATTATCAAAGATCTTTCTCTCCAATCTTTTGATTTAGACTTAACAACAGATAAACAGTGGTTTCCACTAAAAAACCTGGTTAAGCTCTTTTCTTATATTGAAGCAAAGAATGGAACTACAGTTCTCCAAAAAATTGGTACAAAAGTCGACCAAAACACCAAATGGTCTACTATGCGTCAAAACAGTTAGAGCATTAGAATCCATTCATGTTGCCTATCACATGAACCATCAAAGAAGATGGAAAAGAGTTATTTGATTATGAGAAAGGAGCCCTTATAGAAGGGTATAATAGGGCATGATTGATTAGAGATTGACCACTACAAACAACTAGCCAACTTTGTTTGTGGTTCTTTTTATCCTTCTGGTTTTGACTTGGGTATGGCCAAGCAAGTTTTGAAGAGGTTTGCTAATAATTTCATAGCACCATTAAGTGTCAAACGGGATGCGCTCAAACCAAGTAGACTAAGCGGAGCCGACACTTGTACCTATAACATCAATTATAAGCTGATGAAACTATAAAAAATCATGCCCTTGACTTAGGCAAGGTCTTTTTGATTTTTTTATGCGCCCATTTGTAATGACTCACAGTGCTAGAAATAAGATAAGCCCCCAAAGAAGTACTTCCTGTCCATTGATAGTACTTCTTTTCAAACAATTCGGTGTCAGAATGTTTTTGGATAAGTTCTAATACTTGGTGATGTGATGTTTCCAAAAGTTGCTTTACAACAGTTAGTGCTTCCTTCTTATATAGTTCCCAAATAACTTGATTGAGAGCAGGAACGGTTCTCCAAGTATAGCCCTCAGCAGGCATAGCTGGTTTCTGGCCTTGCATTCCAACCGCATACCACCCCAATAAGAGCAAATGCCAATGATGCAAATGCGCCAATACATCTCTAACATTCTTGTACAAAGCAGCCTGCTCAAAAACACCTTGCTCTAAGGTCTCATTGGAATACATATTCAACAAAATTTGGAGTTTGTCATAGCTACCTTGACATTGAATCCATAGCTCTTCTTTGTTGGTTCGTTTGGGCATTCGGAAGTGTTTAAATTATTCGGATACTACAAAGTAAGATTTTGTTTAAAATGCTGTTTGCAAATATTTAGGTATTTGCAAACAGCATTAAAGCTTTTATAAGAGCTATTTACAGCCTGAGGTCACTCCATATCCAGCAAAACTCATGTTGATGCCCATACTATCAGAAGCATATTTTTCAAACACTTCTAGTTTCATATCATCCAATTTTCCTGCTTGATATTCACGCTCGGTTATGTACCAAAACCCTCCAATAGACCAAGAGCCTTTGCCCCCCCAAGCCATATTGGAACGTTTGCCAACGACCTTAAAACTGGTCTCTAACAATCCATAATAAGTACTAGAGAACGTTCCATTAGTCCCCGTATGTCCTTGAGCTACCACTACATCTCCCATCAAAATTTCAACATCCCAATCACAAGCTGGTTTTCCTTTATACATAATGGTAAATTCTACCTCATGCCCTTTGCGATACGTTTCAAAATATTTTCTCCCATCTCTTTCTATTTCAGCAATCTCTTTTGGAGGAGCAGAAGAATTGGCCTTTGAGCCTGTACTCCTGCTACTGTTAGTATTAGAATTGCCTTGCAAACCCTGTTGATTGGAATTGCCTTGCAAACCCTGTCGGTTGGAGTTGCCTTGCAAACCCTGTTGATTGGAGTTGCCTTGCAAACCCTGTCGGTTAGAATTATCATAGGTGGCCCCTTGACGACCAGGGTTTTCTTGTCTGCGTTTTTCGCTATCTGCAGCCCAACGTGCCTTGCGTTCTTCTTCTTTTTTGGCCCATTCTGCATCTCTGGCATCTTCTTCCGCTTGTTCCTTGGCACGTTCTTTTGCCTTTTTAGCATCACGGTCTGCTTGTTCCTTGGCACGAGCATCATCCCAGGCTTTATCCCTTGCTGCCTGTTCGGCTTTTTGCTTGGTTTGCATTTCTGCCACCATATCAGCAGCTGAAGGCCCTGAACTCGTTCCTGTAAACGGCTCAAAACGCAATTTGTATTTGCCTTTTTTATTGGCAACAATTCTATAATTGGCTGTAATATAAGTGTCTCCAATTGCCAATTTTTTGTCAATAACAGTACCATTGGCTAGTGTTACCTTGATAGGAACTAAGCCATAATTTACGGTAAATTGTACGCGTGTAGCTTGCTCTGGGTTTACGTTTACGCCTTGCTTAACCACATCAAAACACTCTCCTTCTGGGCTGTAAATCGTAATACTTACAGGTCGGTTTTGGTCTTCACTAGTATAACTTCCACAATTCTGTGCCTGTGCCACCACAGTACAGCATAAAAATAAGGTCAAAAATTTAAACATGAATTTATTTGTTTTGATTAAAAATTTTGTGTCAAATCAACAATAGTGCCTTTGCAAAACTCAGTCCAAGTTTTATAAAAAAAGGACAACCAATAAAGATTGTCCTTGCTTGGCGGCATGTCAAATGTAAGGCTGTAATCTTTCAAGGTTAATCTGCCAGAAGAACCAAGCAATAGCTAAGTTATGCCAAATATCCTTTTTAGAAAAGGAAAGCGACTTTCTGACCAAACGGCTCACTCTAGCTCTAATAG
>JBGCDW010000049.1:0-20484 GCA_045105775.1 Aureispira sp. | reverse complement strand
CATTCGTCTGTGTTACCGCATCGGTAACTTGTGCAGATACTTGATTTGACATAATATTTAGTTTTTTGAATTAGAAACCATACGCCATTGTTTAGCGAATAGTTATTGGTTATGAATAAATAATATCCAGTAATTGTCTAGCAAATATGGAATACTATCTGTTGGTTGATATCAATAAAATCTTACTAACCCAACTAGCCATCAGTAGGTGCTTTCAACATCTTGGCAATCGCAACAGCATCGGCAATCGTATCTATAGAATAGAGATGTGTCACCCCTTGTGTAGTTACTGCCTGACTAAGAATATTTTGTTGGTTTTGAGCGTTTACGGCATTGGCAAACATCAGTCCTGTTGACTGTGCTGCTGTTTGATAAACAGAAGCCATCGCCATTGCTGGAGCTTCACTTACTACTTTTACATTCGTTTGTGTTACCGCATCGGTAACTTGTGCAGATACTTGATTTGACATAATATTTAGTTTTTTGAATTAGAAACCATACGCCATTGTTTAGCGAATAGTTATTGGTTATGAATAAATAATATCCAATAATTGTCTAGCAAATATGGAATACTAATCTGTTGGTTGATAACAATAAAATCTTACTAAACTAGTTGGCATCCACCTTTAAAGAATATTGATCCATATTTAATCTGCCAGATTAGCATACTTTAAACTCGCTAACTCAATTTTAGCCTTTAAAGACAAGGGTTTATTAAGTATTTGATAAACAGATTTGCTTGTGTTACTGAGTTCAATTTGATAATTTTGTTGCTGTTGAGCGACTTGCTGCATAAATAATAAGCCTGTAGAATGCGCCTGAGACACCATGATATTTCCTACTCCCATTGCCGCAGCATTACCAAGAACAGAGAGGTTAGATGCTGCTATTCCATCAGCACATTCATTGTTTTTTGTTTCCATATAATCTTTGTTTTAGTCTCCTACAGTAATTATTGTATTACTCAGCTTAAAACATCTATAACTGATAAATTTTACTGATTCAAGTTGAAATTTTGGCTCAAAAAAACCAGCATCAACACAGCAATAATTACTTAGAGTATTTTAATTTATTTTCTATACATAGTTATTTGTATTGCGACATTCTAGCTTGTTTTTTTTGCATCCTTTTAGCAATTTTTTGCTCCAATGAACGCACTCGATCATCTGCTGCTCTTTGCATTTGTTTAATTTGTTCTTCTTCAGACACCTGTAGGTTTGTAGGCAAGACTGGAGCTGCTTGTTGTTCCACTCCTTGCTGCCCGCTGACAACTTGTTGTAGCTTTTCTAACAAAGGCTCCAATTTTTTCATTGTTTCATTGATGGCTTCCTGTTTGATTTGTTCAATTAATTTTTCTTGATCAGAGAGCGTGTTGGCAATTACAGGATTTTCTTGATTTTTTAAATTATCTTCCATTTTTATAATTTTAATTCATATTAATAAAAGCAAGTTCTACGAATAAGATTCGTTTCAATTCATTCCTTATTGGCTAATTATTTGAGTTGGACTGGGATGGACGGCACTTGTAGCTTCACTAAATTTAACCAATTTAGTTTCTTGACCTGCTACTTTCATTTGATAGTAAGTGCCAATTTTAACAGGTCCATTAGGTGATTTGAACCACCCCAATGCTCCTCCACTTCTGAGTCCAGCTCCAGCAAAACTTAATAAGGAAGGAGCCAACTTCCAAAAAAAATTTGGCTTATTAGCCCATGAAACATAAGCACTACCAATCAAAGCTATGCAATTACATATAAACGCGATTGTCAACCATTGCTCTTTACTCATTCTAGGTTTCACTGCAAGCCTTAATCTATCACTAGGAGTAATTTCAAAAATTTGACCTACAAAATGAGCAATCTCTTGTGCCCCTTCAAACTCAAGTTGTTGCTGTAACTTAACACAATCATTATCTGTTACGTTTTCAAGGTAAATTTCTGTTTTATTAGTTCTGTATAAAACCTCTCCTGTATTAGATAATTTAAGCGTTACGTTTAATTTGATAATATTAACCTTCGGCAATCTTACTATTATCTGGCCTGACATTTCTTTAAAAAAAATATCTTTTAAAGTTGAGTAAGGTAAATAGCGTATATTACAATAAGCTTCACCATTATCTTCTTCATCAATTAAAACAATGCAAATGCCACGAGCATTCCATTCTTGCTCAACCAAATATGCTTTATAATTTTCTTTTTCTTTTACCGTTACTTGCCTTAGATTTAATTTAGCATCGGCTGTTTCTAAAGTAAAAAAAGAAGACATATCTGAATCAGCAGTCTCAGCCAATGCCAAATACCTAGCCTTTTGATTTCCATTATTATCGTACTCTTCTTGATGCTGTGTCAGATAAGTTCTATTGGAGAGATCATCAATAGTTGGTGCACCAAAAACCATAGCACGTTTAAATGTATCTGCATAAAGTTTTTTTCTATTATTCATATATTATTTATTGTATTTTAATAACATTCAATCATTGAATCCCTTTTTGATAGAACTCGCAGTTGACCCAATTTCTGCAGCAGCAGTGGATAAATTTTTCATTAGATTTCCTATAGTTGCAATAGCAGCTAATCCGGCAGCTTGCTCCGTAGGATCAGAACTTACCGCCATTCCCATTGCTTTACCTAATGCGGCCATTGTCATTTGTTCACTCCCTTGCAAGAAGGTTCTCACATCTTGGACCATCATAGCGGTTGCTTGATCTACCAATGGATGTGCAGAAAATCCACTGTTTGTTACCTTAGTTTGAAGTACTTGCGCATTAACAAATTCTACTGCATCTTTGGTAACTTCCATACCTTGAGAGCTTACTACTCTTTCGTTATTAGACTCGTTTTCCATGTTTTAATACTTTTTATTTTTATGAACCTTTCAATATTAATCTAATCGCTTCTGCTACAATCGGTGTATTAAGTTGATTGAGGTTTTGTTGATTTGAAACTGCATTTTGCATAGACAATCCATTTGCATGAGCAGCCATTTGATAAAGAGATCCGATTGCCTGTGCTGGTGCTTCTCCCAATACATTTACATTCGTTTGCGTAACTGCATCGGTTACTTGTCCGTTTACTTTTGAATTATCTGGCATCTTACTTCTTTAGTTTTAATGTATTAATATTATTTATGCACATAACTTCATTACTTGGATGCTTTATATCCTCGAACTAATAATAACAAGTACAGGAGTAAATATTTTCCAAATTTACTTTTTCATAAATGATAGAAAATTCTTAATTTCGATCTTCTAATAAGGTCAACTCTCACACTAGTTTACAGTTATTTAATAGGATCAATTGTATTCCATCAATATCTCCTCTTTTGCTGTGTTACAAATTTAGATAGATTCCCAAGAGTGTATTTCAGGGTTTTCCCTAGAATAGAAAACTTAGGTTAATTCCTAATAGCATACTAAATCCTCTACTACCAAAAGGCAATAGAGGATTTTTAGTACCAGCTTGATAAATTTATTTATATTGTAGGGCTCTTTATCTGCTTTATCTATAACAAGACCTAATGAAACATACAGAATTTAGTTGGAAGAATCCTAAGGGAACTAAAATTTATGCACAAGCTTGGTGGCCTGATGCCGTGCGCTACAAAAAACCCAAAGCAATTATTGTATTGGTGCATGGTTTAGGCGAACATTCTTCGCGTTACGAACATGTCGCTACTTATTTTGCGGCCAAAGGTGTAGGCATTATTACTTGTGACCATGCAGGGCATGGCAAATCGGGCGGCAAACGTGGACATGTAGCCAAGTATGCGTATTTGTATGATGAAATAGAAAAACTATATGCAGAAGCCACTAGACGCTATTCTAGTGTTCCTGTTTTCTTGTATGGACATAGTATGGGAGGTGGTTTAGTGCTCGATTACATATTAAACAAAAAGCATACAAGTCTAAAAGGGGTAATTGCTACCTCTCCTATGTTGGAGGCAGCCTTTGAAGCTCCCAAGTTTTTGCTCAAAATTGCTCGCTTGGTTCGACCAATTTATCCAGGTTTTAGTCAGGATAATGGTTTGGAGCAAAAATTTTTATCCAAAGATCCAGCAGTAATTGAAACCTATAATAACGATCCACTAGTACACAGCAAAATTACAGTAGAGACGGCACTTAGTATGATTGATTCGGGTCAGAATAGCCTAAAAATAGTGGGAAAGATCAAAACCCCCTTACTCTTATTGCATGGCGATCAAGATGGGATTACTTCGCATAAGGCAACCGAACGCTTTGCCCAAAAAGCAAGTGGCGATGTTACGTTGCATCTTTGGGAAGGAGGCTATCACGAGCTTCACAATGAACCAGAACAGCGAGAAATTTTGGAATATGTATACAATTGGATTCGTAGACACCTGTAACGAACACCATTTTATCTCTATCAGGCTGTTGGTTTTCTTAAACTTTTTTCCTTTATTTGGGGGATGATAAGAATATTCATGGCTCTTATTTCAGTTCAATTTTAGAAATAGACCTTCAATAAAAATAATAAAGTAATGACTGCAAAAGAATTTATACTCAGTTTTAAAGAAAGAGTAAATCCTGAGGCATTGGCTGACAAAGGAAATACCAACTTCCAATTCAAACTCTCAGGTGATGGTGGTGGTGAGTTTACAGCTATCATAGAAGATGGGCAACTCGAAGTAAAAGAAGGCTTGCACGGAGAAGCAAAATGTATCATCTCCGCTTCTGACCAAACATTGATGGATATTGTTACAGGTAAGAAAAAAGCAATGCCAGCAGTTTTTATGGGCAAATTAAAAATCTCTAACGTCAGTGAATTGACTAAATTTGCAAAACCTCTTGGGTTGATGTAAATCCTTTTTTGTATTATTAAGAAAGATCAAAGTACTAAGATGCTTTGATCTTTTTTTTTGTCAAAAAGCCCCCTCTCCTCTCAAACAATAAAATACTAGCATCACCAATACAGCTTGCACAATCATAGTCCCATCAATGAGTCCTGTGTAATAATAATCGTGTTCTATGACTTGAACCTCTTCTCCTTTTTTTCCTGTTCTCAAGGTATACCAGAGTAATATGCCTGTCCACAAAGCTGTAGCATAACAACCTAATAGCAACGGCCACGGATATAGTGCAGTAATTATTAAGCTCCAGCATAACAATAAGCAAAGTCCCAAATAAATAGTTCGCTTAGGGCCTAGTACAGTAGGCACGGTCTTAACCGCATGATGTTGGTCAAGTTTCCAATCACGCAAGTCAAAAGGTAATGTAATGATAAAGATAAATAGGGCACGCTCTAAAAACAATGGAATGATAAAATGGGTAATGCTATCTATTGCATTCATTTGCAAATAGGTGCCTGCTTCTAACAAAGGAAGTAATACCGTGACATAGCTCCAAACGCCTGCAATCAAAAATATCTTAATAAAGGGTAAATCTCGCAATCGCAACTGACGCTTCCCAATAAATGGCAATACATAGCCCAATGATAATAAGGCGGGCAAAATGAGTCCCCACTGTGTCCATTGTTCTAAATAAAAAAAGCAAATAGCCGCTAGTATTGCTGCTAATAATGCATAAATTTTGATGTGGTGTTGATAGTTGCCTATGATTTGGAAGCGTGGAATATCTAGGCTGGCATTGAGTTTGCGCCAACTCACGAGCCGATGTAGGGCATAAATAAACCAAGTAGAAAAAAAGACAAGTCCCAATAAGGCGAGACTTGTCTTCCATTCTTGCTGCAATAAAAAGAGGGTTTGCAAAGTCATGGCTACCGCACAAAGGGCAATAAAGATATTGCTGTACAGCAACCAATTTATTACGTTTACCAAACTGCGTTTACCGTTTTGCATGCTCTAATACAGTGCTTGTATGTTGGTACTATGGTGTAAATTCTTAGCTAAAATATCTAAAATCTTGTTGGTCTTCGATTTCTAGTAGTGCGTGATAAATCAATTGGATCACATTTTCTACATCGTCTTTGTGTGCCATTTCTACAGTAGTGTGCATATACTTGAGGGGCAACGAAATAAGAGCAGCTGGCACCCCTGCATTAGAAAAGGCAAAAGCATCTGTATCTGTGCCTGTTACTCTTGAGCTGGCACTGAGTTGATATGGAATATCGTTTTTCTGAGCAGCTTTGCGAATGAGGCTCAATAAATTGTTGTGTACTGCTGGCCCAAAGGTCAAATCTGGCCCTTTACCTCCTTTGATATCGCCATGTTTTTCAATATTTACCAAGGGGGTATGGGTATTGTGCGAAACGTCTGTAACAATGGCTACATCAGGTTTAATGGCATTGGCTACCATACGAGCACCATTGAGTCCTACTTCTTCTTGTACGGCATTCACAATGTACAATCCAAACGGCAATTTCACCTCGTTTTGATGTAATAAGCGCGCTACTTCGGCAATACAAAATCCACCAATTCTATTATCCAAAGCACGCCCTACATAATAGCGATTATTCAATACCTCAAATTGATCGGAATAGGTCACTACACATCCAGGGTGAATACCCATTTCTAAGACTTCTTCTTTGCTCTCTGCTCCTACATCAATAAAGATATTATTGATGGTTGGGCTTAGTTTGGCATCTTCTCCTTTGCGTGTATGAATAGCAGGCCATCCAAAAACACCTCTTACAATTCCTTTGCCTGTATGAATATTAACACGCTTAGAGGGTGCAATAATATGGTCTGAACCACCGTTTCTAATCACTTTGATATACCCTTCACTACTGATGTGGTGTACAAACCAAGAGATTTCATCGGCATGTGCTTCAATAACTACCTTGTATTTGGCTTCTGGATTGATAATCCCATAAGTCGTTCCGTAATTATCCACTCTATATTCATCAATATAAGGCTTGATGTATTCCAACCACATTTTTTGGCCAGGACTTTCAAAACCTGTAGGAGAGTAATTATTGAGGTATGCTTCTAGGAAACGTTCTGATTTTTCTGTAATAATTGACATGGTGTTCTACATTAATTTTTTGTTATCCATTAAAGATACAACAGTTTTACAAACAGCAAAACAATATACTGTTTTTGCAAGAGGGATTTATTAATTTAAAAATCACTTTTCTTACCTAACTGCAAAAATCTATTTTTTTCAAACTTTTTACAAATAATGGTTATCGTATCTTACAAATGTCTGGTAACGCTCTTTACAAAATATTGCATTCTGTCGCTTTACAAGGTACTTTCATCGTATTTTAATATAGAAGTAGAATTTTTCTATTCCTAGCGGGAACTAAATAAGCTATTTTTAAGTAAGTGGAACTAGTGCATTGCTTCTCATCTTTGAAGTTTTTTGTATTATTTTAATAAAAAAACAACCAGAAATAACCATAAAATGGATAATAAATTATTTAAAGCCGCAAAATTTGTACGTAAAATGACCAGTAATAACAACAGTGAAGATTTGAATCAAAGAGTAGAAACAGCCATTCGTAGCCATGTTGTTTGGTCGATGGGAGCTGGATTTATTCCTATTCCTGTAGCGGATATTGTAGCAGTTGCTGCGGTACAATTGGATATGATTCGTACTATTAGTAGTCTGTATGGCGTAGATTTTAAGGAAACAGAAGGCAAAGCATTGGTAACTTCTCTTACTGGCTCTGGTCTTTCGCGCATAGGTGCCAATGCTATTGTTAAAATGATTCCTGGAGTCGGCAGTTTATTGGGCGGGTTGTCCATGTCTGTCGTATCTGGTGCCTCTACTTATGCACTTGGTCAAGTATTTAAGACACATTTTTCAGTTGGTGGCACTTTCTTAGATTTTGATACAGATCGTTTTCAGCGTTATTATGATGAGCAATTTGAAAAGGGTAAAACTGTAGCCAAAGACATTAAGAAAGAGGAAGAACAGAAAACGCAATCTCAGCCAACTAAGGAGGATACTGAGGATACTACAGTATACAGCTCCCATTCAGTACCAACAACACCTACACCTACACAAAATACAGCCCCCACTCCTACTCCCAAAACAGAAAATCCAAAAACAGAATCTGAAATCATACGCAAACTCAAAGAATTGGCCGAGTTGCGCGATATGGGTGTGATCGACGAAGAGGAATTTTCTCAAATGAAAAAACAATTGATTAGCAATTATAAATAAGTATGATTTGGTGTGTGTGGGTGTAGGGGCGCAAAATTTTGCGCCCCTACACCCACACCATTTATTGATTGTTCAGTTGTTCTAATAGGGCTTTGCCTTGAGCAATACTGCTGCTCATCTCTACATGTACTTGCTCAATTTTTTGCTCCTCTTCTTGTAAATAACCTTCGATTTCTGCTTCAGATAAGTTTTTATATTCTTCTTCGTACAACGCTGTACTTTTAAACTCGTGCATCCAAGTCATCATTCCATCATCTGCTTTTTGTAAGAATGTTAGTGCCTCCAAGACGTTTGTTTTGGCAGCGCCTTCTTGTTGAGACAGCACGGCTCTCAAAGCGCGTTGGGTGCGCTCAATATCTCCCATTAATAACATAGCGGTGTCATGCTTGGCTACTACAACGGTATAATAAGCGGCCATTTTTTCTGGCAAGCTATACGCTTCTATTTTTTCCTTGGTTTCGGCATGGGTATTTGTAGCTTCACAAGCTCCAATAATTGTTATTGTTGTCAAAAAGAACCAATAAACAATTGTTTTTTTCATGTTTTTAAATTTAATTTTTTCTTTAGAATTAGCCCTTAAAGATACATTAAGTGTGTCATAAAACAAGTCTCGTATGAGTCATAGCATTACTATGCGGCTTTGATAATGCAGTAAATCCTATTTTCTAAGCATTAGTACTTGTTAACAAGGTTTGTTAAAAAAGATTAAAAGAAAAATTTGGATGGCGTATTTGTTCTTAAATGACTAGTTTTGCATCATAAATGGTGCTTATGTATGATTGGATAAAAAAAGAAGTTTTCTCAAAACAAAAAGAGTACGTATGAAGTTGTAGTAAGGTCCATTTGCGTATCAACTACTTATGCAAAGTTCTATTTTTGTATTCTATTCAATTACCAAAACCATGGAAATGACAGCCAAAAAAATAGCCGATTCTAGAACGGTTATGACAGAGATGATTATGCCTAATGACACCAATCCTATTCACAATTTAATGGGTGGCAATCTACTCAAATGGATGGATGTAGTAGCTGGAATCTGTGCAGGAAAGCATTGTGAAAGCTATGTTGTAACGGTTTCTGTAGACAATGTTTCCTTTGATAAACCTATTCCATTGGGCGATGTCATCACCTTAGAATGTGTTGTCACACGAGCCTTTAGTACTTCGGTCGAAGTATATGTAGAGGTTTTTTCCTCTGATATCAAAGGCAAGAACACTAGACGCTGCAATGATGCTTACTTTACGTTTGTAGCGGTAGATGATGAAACCAAACGACCGGTACCCGTTCCTCCTGTATTGGCACTCACTGCTGAAGAAAAGAAACGTTATGAGCAGGCATTGCAGCGCCGCCAAATCCGCTTATTATTCTCTGGCCGTTTGGACCAAGCAGCTACTTTAAAACTAAAATCAGAATTGCTAGGGCAATAAATTACATCTTATCATACGAGTTCATAAGAGCTCGATTTAACTATTTATTCTTATAAAACATCTTACTTTATTATGAAACATTACTTACTCACTGTCTTGTTTTTATTGGCAGTAACATTGGGTGCTAGTGCCCAAAAAGCCAAAAATGGAAAATCTGCACCCAAAGCTGCAATGTACAAAGTAGATGCCTTGCATTCTTCTTTGGTTTTTGTGGTGGGCTACAAAATGAGCGAATTTCATGGGAGTTTTGGCGAAATGACGGGTACTCTTAAGCTGGAAGACGAACAAGATTTTACGACTGCGCAAGTAGATTTTTCGGTTCCGATTGCTTCTATCAATACCAATTCTAAAACAAGAGATGGACATTTGCAAGGAGAAGGTTATTTTAACACTGCGGAAGCTCCTTTGGCATCGTTTAAGAGTTCTTATATCAAAAGCTTAGGAGATAGCAAGTATGAAGTAACGGGTGACTTAACCGTTGCGGGTAAAACGTTGGCACAAACTATTCATGTCACTTTATTGGATCGTGGTGTAGTAAAAGATCAAAATGGCAAGGCTATGAACTTACTAGGTATCAGCACCCAGTTCTCTTTTAATAGAAGCAACTTTGGTATCACTGGTGGTTTGCCGTTGATTACGGATAAAGTAGAGGTAAAAGGTGGCTTGAGTATGGTTAAGCAATAACAAATTCACCCTTAAATAACTACTCTTAGGGCTATGAACTCCTTACACATTCTGACGTGTAGGGAGTTTTTTATTTTTGACCCATCACAAGCGCTGTATTGGATTGTAAAACAAGCAAATTGGTTCCTTCTCTAACGTCATTTTTTGTGGCTATTTATGATACAAAAGCAACAAACAAACAGCTATAACAATTTTAAATTTTCATCTATAAAACAGTTTAAAACAGTCACAATATTTTATTTTATTTCATTTTTGCAAGTGTTTTTTCTAATAAAAAACATTTTTTACATTAACAGTATCTTTTTTCTATAAAAAATAAAGAGATTCAGGTTTTAGATTGCTAAATTGTAAAACAGTACCGCACCGATCAACTTTAATTTATTAGTACACCAGTAATCACGACCATGTTTTTTCGCTATCCTATTTTACCCAGAACTCTAGTCCTTTTTTCTTTTCTTTTCTTTTGCAATCTATCTTCTAGCACTGCACAAACCCGACAAGCAGATTCATTGGAATTGGTGGCTTTTTATAATTCTTCTTGTGGTACAGGTTGTACGCTTGGCTGGAATTTTACACAGCCTATGACTAGTTGGCTGGGGGTAACGATGAGCGGTGGTAGAGTAACCGAATTAAGGTTAATTGGAGCGGGATTATCTGGTTCTGTGCCTAATTTGAATTTAACCAATCTGCAATCTTTAGACCTGAATAACAATCAACTTACTGGCACTATTCCTGACTTTGCTAACTTACCTATTCTCGACCGTTTGTTCCTGTATAACAATCAATTTACCTTTGAACACCTTCTTACCAATTATTCAGCTGTTGTTGCCAAGGTATCAGGGAGCTATCAATACGCCCCTCAAGACTCCATAGGCACCGCAGCATTTGGTTCTATACCACAAGGTTCTAATTATACCATAGATTTGGTAATAGATGATACGGTGACTACCAATGCCTATTATTGGTACAAAGATGGAGTTTTGATTGATTCTACTTTTGGCAATAATGAATATACCATTAGCAATTTCCAATCTTCTGATGTGGGAGTTTATACAGCTCAAGTCAGAAACACGATTGCTACTAATGCTGGTAATACGGGTCAAAATCTTATGCTTACTAGTCGTCCTATTACGCTCAATATGGCCTTTGCTACGGCCAATCCTACTATCCCTGGTTTGCCAACTCGTGTTTGCGCCAATCGCGCTGATACCATTCGATTTTATAGAGATCCAGCGTTTCCATTTAGGAGCGTTGGCACTATCGATAGTAATAATATTGACCCTCCTACTACCCTCAATCCAGCACATCAAAATGCCATTATTACGCTTAATAATACGCCTAATAATGAGGAATTTGGTTTTATTCCATCGCGCTTACCTGCTGGCACCAATTCGGTCAGTATTTCTATTAATTATACGACTACACAAAATACCAATCCTATTACTCTATTAGGTGGTAGTAGTGCCAATGCCACCATACAAATAGATTCGGCTACGCCACTAGATATTGATGTTCCATTTAATGGAGTGCCTTTTACAGGAACTCCTCCTACGCCTCATTCTTATTGTAGAACAGATACGGCCTTTTTTATCAATCCACAACCCAATCCTATTGGTGGTGGTGTCCTGACTAGCAGTATTAATGGCTATGGAATTACACTTCCTGGTACAGTTTACCGTTATGATCCTAGTCGTGTTTCTATGAATGTTGATATTGATACGGTTATTTATTCCTACACCAATCAATTTGGTTGTACAAGTGCTGATACCACTTTTATTAAGCTGAGTTTTGGTGCCGTAACTAATATTTCTAATGCCACCACTACTTATTGCTTTAGCAATACTTCCTTGACGTTAACGGGTGCTCCAGCAGGTGGCACCTTTAGCGGGCCAGGGGTGAGTGGTAATCAGTTTAGTTTTCAAAGTGCGGGACCAGGGGTGCATACTATTTCTTATACTTTGAATGGGTGTAGTGGGGTTTCTACCAAGGATTTTACTATTATCGCCCCACCAGTTGCACGTTTTACGCCCCCGCAAGCACAATATTTGACCACTGATCCACCTTTTCAGTTATTTAGTCAGAATGATACGGCTATTGGCAGTTACACCTTTTATGGCAATCCTATTATCAATTCCTTTGGATTAATCAATCCCAATACCTCCCCTGGGCCACAGACGATTTATTATTCTTATGATAGTTTGGGTTGTGTGGGTATGGATAGTGCCAGCTTTGTGATTGCAGCCCCCACTCCTACCAGCAATCCATTGGTATTCGTCAATAATGACCCTGGGGCACCAAATTTGATAGAAGCGTGTGTGGGTTCTAGTGTTTCGTTTACTTATGATGATTTTGTGGCACATCCTGCTTCTGTTAGTTTGCCTGACCAAACCACAGGTAATCGATTTTTGATTTTAACGGCAAGTAGTAATACTGGCCCAGGGACTAATTCTGGCGTAACGGGCACTCTTACGTTTACTATTCCTACTAATGCTGCATCGGGGAGTGTTATTTTCTTAGATAACAATGGTGTTGCACTTGACACGACCATTTACACCTTACTTATTCACAATCCTACTGTAGATTTTAGCACACAGCCTACCTTGATTTGTGCGAGCAACAATTCCGTTACTTTAAATGGCTTTCCAGCAGGAGGAATTTTTACAGGAATAGGCAATTCTGCCAATTCTGTAGGCGGTACTATATTTAATCCCAGCAGCCTACCTTGGTCTACGAATCATGCTGATTCTGTTCTTGCCCGAATAGAGTATGCTTATACCCCCACTTACAGTGATGGAACACCTTGTCCACAAGCGCTATCTGTACTCGATACACTCCCTGTCTACGACAATCGTCTCAATCAGGTACAGTTTTCCACACTCACCCAACAGGCTGCTGCGGTTGGGAATCAGTTCTTGTCATTGGATACCAGTTTGAGTAATATGGTGACACTGACACAACCCAATATACGTTGTAATTCTAATCCTAACGGTCCTATTGTGCCTTGTTTTCCACATCAATTTTCAGGAACTTTTGTAGATCAAAACAACAATTTCTTGAGTGTGGTAGCTCCTGGGCGCAGTTTGGTACAGCTCCAATACAACAACAATGGCTGTATTGGTAGTGCTACTGGTTTTATAGATATTTTGGGTGCCTTGGTTATTAATAATTTACCCGATACCTTGTGTGCTAACCGATCTGTAATTTTTGGTAGAGATACCAATTTGGTGTATGTAGATACCACTTTTGCTGTGGGGGTGGATACTAGACGAGTTATTCGGAATCAATTGTTGAGTACAACAACCCGTAATCCAAGTCATACAAGTGCCATCAATCCTATTTTTTCCTCTCCTATTGGGCAAGAAGAATTTAGATTTAATGATATAGGCGTTTCTAAGGTTATTATCGATATGCAATACCAAAGTTTGACTACGGTAATCGATACGGCGGGTAATATTGATACGACACTAATAGATATCTTTACGGTTACGGATAGTGTGAGTATTACAGGAACTAATGCTACTACGCTTCGCATTAACAACTTAGATTCGACCTACTGTTCCAATGACTTTGGGGATACTTTATTTGCTTCTCTTGGTTTTTTGGGTACTAGTAACAATATCATTTCATTATTCTACAATAATACCACGATTTCTCTGCCCGATAATTTCTTCAGCCCCCAAGCTGTTTATGACAGTTTGGTACCATCGGGTGTTGGTAATTTAAGTCTAGAAGTTCGTTATCAAGTGAATTATTACGGTTGTGTTCAGAATATGACCAATCGACCGACCATTACGATTACGGCTCCTCAATCGCCCAGCTATCTTAGTAATAGTCCCTATTGTCAAGGCGATCCACCAGACAATTTGCAACGCAATGGCCTAACGTCGGGTGTAAGTGAGTCCTTCTTTGGCAGTCCTGCTATTGATCCTTCTACAGGTGTATTTAGTCCACGTTTGGCAGGAATTGGAAATAATATTATTACTTACAGTCTAATTGATACTCATGCTTGTGTGTACAGTTTTAGCGATACGATTATAGTAAATGATGGCCCCGATATAGAGTTGAGATTAAATGGATCGTCAACACTTGATGTTTTTTGCTACAATGAAAATAGTGTTGCTGTTAATGCTGCTGTAACTTACTTTCCGAACCCTTATACTAGTAACAATATTACTATATTTGGTACTGCTGTTACTTCTACAGGAAATACTACTGCTACGTTTGATCCCAGTATTATTTATGCCAATGGGGATACGTCTACGCTTATTTGGGTAGAAATGACCGATAACTCAGGATGTATAAGTAGTGATACGGCTTATGTAAATGTCATTCCACCGCCTACTATAAATATTGATAGTGCTTTTAACTTTATTCCTAGTGCTTATGGTATCAATAATTTAGATACTAGCGAACATAGTTATTGTAGAAATACGCCTAGTTTTATTATTAATGAAAAACCCAATCATCTGCTCACTGGAGCAGGGCATCCTACCAATTATATTGATGGAAGCGGTGTAATTAGATCAGGAAATAACTTTGAATATAACCCTGCCTTAGTGCCTAGTGGTGTAGAAGTGGATATTGTTGTTTATTATTATACCGACGATGATGGTTGTACCAATACGGATACGGCTATTATCAAAATAGATGATATTCCTACTGTTAGCATTAGTGGTTTGCCCGCAGGTAGCACTTTTTGTAACAACAACGATACCATACAACTAACGGGTGCTCCTGCATCTAGCACTGGCCAAGGGATATTTGGAGGGCCTGGGGTAGATCCTACTACAGGCATCTTTGTTCCAAGATTAGTTGGTGCTCCAAGTACTGCTACATTAACCTATCAATACACGGCCAGCAGTGGTTGCTCCAATACAGCTAGTGAACAAGTGAACGTAATTAGTGCCCCTACACCTTTGTATTCTGGTTATAATGGCACTAGAGAATATTGTGCAGGGGAATCCAACGACACCTTAGTTAGTAACAATGACATTTCTGGTACGTATCAATTTTCTGGTGATTTGATTATAGCAGGCACTGATATTCTAACCCTAAGTAATCTTCCTGATACCAATGTCATCTTACTAAGTGATCTGTATTACACCTATACTAGTGCTACAGGATGTACCATTAATGATACCATTACCTTTCAGATCAATCCTAAACCAGAGATTTATTTCAATGATTTGGACACTTCTTATTGTGCCAATGGTTCTAGGCAAAGTTTTAGGGTTTCGCCCAATGGTGGTCGTCTTATTAATACAGATACCGCATTTAGTATTCTGACAGATAATCGTTTTATTGCACTAGATCCAACACTAACAGATACAGGCTACACCAGCCTAACCTATGCTTTTATGGCACCTAATGGCTGTTCTGATACCGTTACAACATCTATTTATATTCAATCTGTAACCCTTCCTAGCATCACAGGATTGGATTCTTTTTATTGCAAAACCTATGATACGATTACCTTAACAGCTTCCTTGCCTGGAGGATATTTTCTGGGTTCTGGTGTAGATTCTACTAGCAATGGCGACTGGTTTTTTATTCCTGCCAATGCTCAAAATGGCCCTAATAGTGTTCAATACATTATTCCTAGTATACCTGCGGGGCCCAATCAAGGCTTGGTTTGTGGTGCCGATACTACCGTTACATTAGTCGTTCAACAATTGGCAGCCCCTCGTTTGATCAGCCCTACCAGAATATCTAAATTTTGTAGTACAGATCCTGCTAGTCAATTTATTTACAATGCCTCTAACTCTGCTGTAGTGCATAGTTTTAGAGCCGATACCAGCACCTCTGATAGTGTGGTTATCAATAATGGTGGCAGTTACTTTTTCACGCCAGCCAATGCAAGTGTTGGTTCTAATATTGTGATTCATTCTGTTCAAGATACAACTACGGGCTGTAGAGACAGTACGATCAATGTTTTTGTAGTGGATCGATTCATTGAGGCAGAAATTATTGGTTTAGACTCTAGTTATTGTGAGGAAAATGCCATTGATACCATATTTGGAATTCCTACCAACTCTATCATTACTAGAGATGGCACCCCCATCCCACCCGCTGATTCCATTTTTCCCAATCTATTGGCATTTCAGAAAAATGGTTTAGGACTTCCCAATAACCCACTTACTGTGTCTATCAAGGATACCGTAATGTGTTATTATGTCAATGGCGGTTGTTCGGATACGGTCATTCAAATTGTGGATATTCACCCCGTTTTTAATGTCAATTTTACTTTAGATTCTAGTATAACCAATAGAGTCTTCTGTTTGGGTGGCGACACCATAGATTTGATTCCGAGTAGGACTGGTGGTCTATTTAGTGGCAATGGTGTCCGAACAGGTACCGACTTCTTTATACCCGATTTGGCAGAGGCTGGTATTCATCCTATTAGTTTTGAATATACCGATAGTATTACAGGCTGTTATACCAATTTCATGGATACTTTCTATGTCTATGGAGTACCCAACTTAGATTTTACGGTACAAGGTGGCTGTCAATTTGATACCGTAGACTTTGTTCCCAACAATGCTATTCTGGGTTTAGATAATCTTTTCCAAAACAACTATATTGATTCAGTAACTAGTGTCATTTGGTATGTTAGTGATAGTGTCCAAATCGTAGGTAGTGGCCAAAGAGACAGCATTACCCCTATTCGTTATCGCTATAATACCCCTGGGGCTTATTTGGCCCAACTCATTGTCTCCAATCGAGAGTTTTGTATTGATACACAGATTGTACGATTGGTAATTTCACCCAAAATCAGTAGCTATCCTTACGAAATGGATTTTGAAAACAGCAATGGAGATTGGTTTGCCGAAAGTAGAGATTCCAGTCACCGATTGCTCTGGGAATGGGGCATTGATAGCAATGCACTGGTAGGTCAGAGCGACAGCAACAATCATATTTGGGCAACTCAAACCAACCAAGCTTATCAGCCCGATGAGGATGCTTGGGTGTACAGTCCGTGTTTTGACCTTTCTAGTCTTAATCGTCCTATGATTAGTTTAGATTTTTGGAGTGATGTGCGTCCTTCTGATGGCGCGTTATTGGAGTACCAAGGTGCTAATGGTCGATGGTTTCCTTTGGGGGCGGTTAATCGGGGTATTGATTGGTACAACAGTGGTGCGGTGTATGCGCGTCCTGGCGATCAAGTACTGCCTGGCTCGGCCACTTCTATGGGTTGGATTGGGCAACAGCAATCCACTTGGAAAAATGGCCGTTGCAAATTGGATGGCATTGCTTACAATAATTCTACCCGTTTCCGCATCGCTTTTGCTTCGCTGCCCAATCCGCTCAGTGGTTCATTAGATGGTTTTGCTTTTGATAATGTTATCATCAGGAACCGTACCCGCAATGTATTGCTAGAGTCTATGGTACACAATGAGGCCAATGATATGGAATACATTAACAATAAGACCTATCAGTTGGTCTATGATACCAGTGTAAGCAAGGATGTGACTTTATTGCAGTACCACATTGAGCGAGCCAATAATTCAACGAACAATACGAATACTACTGAAGATCCTATATACCTTCAAAATGATTCTTTGGGTGTCGTTAATATAGGCAGTACGCGCTCCTTTGAGTATGGCAACTCTCCAGCTGGACGGGCGTATATTGATGGTGCTGATTCTAGTTATATCACCGAAGATTTAACGGAAGTGGATTTTGAACAGGATATGCTAGAAACGCCTAAATTTGGAATTAGCATTGATACCTTTCTGCATGTCAATAATAACTTTAGTATTATTGCCCAAATCACAGCCTTAGAGCCCTTAGATTCTGCCGATTACAGGGTGTATACTATTGTATCACAAGATTCTTTATACTATACTTATGATAGTAGTAACGTTTATCTCAGCCCCGTTCATGCCGTGGCACGAAAGAACAATGAAATTATACTCACAGGGTTTTATAGAAATACATTTCAACAACCTTGGTATGCTGGACAATCTACGACCGTTTTCTTTGATTGGAATTATACGGGTTCTACGATTATTAATTACCAAGCCAATCATTTCCATGCCGTTGTATTTATTCAGAATATCAATACTAGAGAAATCTACCAAGTGGCTAGTACTAGAGATGCCAGTGGCTACTGGGTAGGGATTGAGCCTATACAAGCCAAAGAAGAGTTGAATGAGCTGCAAAACTTAAAGCTCTTCCCCAATCCAGCACACGATTATTTCAATCTACAATTTGACCAAGTATTAGAACATGATTATCAATGGAAATTGGTAAACATGCAAGGCATAGAGGTTCAACAAGGAACGCTACCAACTGGCACCGACCAAATGACCATTGATGGCTTGAATTATCCTGCGGGATCGTACATTTTGCTCTTGTACAACAAGAGTGTCTTTGTTCAACGCCAAGTAATTCTGGGCAGACCGTAGGGTGCAATTGTATGGTGCAATAGCTATTGCACCATACTACGGCCCCCTACAGGACTGCCCCAACCCTTTACCTATTCAATTTTTCGATTCTAAAAGTAGTAACGACCATGCTTTTCCCATATTCTATTTTATCCAGAACGTTTGTTTTATTCTGTTTTCTTTTCTTTTGCAATCTATCCTCTAGCTCGGCACAAACGCGGCAAGCGGATTCGTTGGAATTGGTGGCTTTTTATAATTCTTCCTGTTTAGGCTGTACTCTTAATTGGAACTTTACACAGCCTATGACTAGTTGGTTGGGGGTGTCATTAAGCAATGGTAGAGTGACAGAATTAAACCTAAATTCAAGAGGATTAGGGGGAACTTTACCTAATCTTAGTTTGGATGCCTTAGAAGAGTTAATTTTATCTAATAATCAGTTTACAGGTTCTATTCCTAATTTTTCTAACTTACCGAACCTACAAACCTTAACATTGATCAACAATCAACTAACAGGTGCTATTCCTAATTTTTCTAACTTACCCAATCTACAGATTTTGGAGCTGTATAACAACCAGCTCAGTGGTATCATACCTGATTTTTCTAACTTACCCAATGCCTTTAGAATTTACTTAGATAACAACCGACTATCTGGGAGTATACCTAACTTCACCAGTTTAACCACTCTAGTTTTTCTCCGTTTTGGTCAAAATCAACTCACGGGTAGCGTTCCTGATTTTTCTAATTTGCCACAGTTGAGGCAATTGCACTTACAGGACAACCAATTAACAGGCAATATTCCTGATTTTTCTAATGTACCACAGTTAAGTGAATTGTACCTAGAAGACAACCAATTATTCGGTCCTATTCCTAATTTTTCCAATTTACCACAGTTACAATATTTACGCTTACAAAACAACCAACTTAGTGGGAACATTCCCAACTTTATCAATTCATCTACTCTAAGACAAATATATCTAAGCAACAATCAACTTACAGGTGCTATTCCTGATTTTTCTTTACCTAATCTTAGTGCTCTTCAAGCAACAACCAACCAGCTCACAGGCATTATTCCTGCCTTTAATGGCTGTCCGAGCATCACTCAAATATACATAGAAAACAATCAATTTACTTTTGAGCACCTTCTTGCCAATTATTCTAGCTCTTTTGGTAAAGCAGGAAATGGTTATCAATACGCTCCTCAAGACTCCATTGGTACAGCAGCCCTTGTGTCTGTGCCACAAGGGTCTAATTATACCCTAGATTTGGTGGTAGATGATGCGGTTACTACCAATGTTTATTACTGGTTCAAAGATGGAGTTTTGATTGATTCTACCTTTGGGGTAAATGAATATACAATTGTCAATTTCCGAGCAGCCAATGTAGGCGTTTATACTGCTAGAGTCGTTAACAGTCTTGCAACGAACCCTGGTCTAGCTACCCAAGCTCTAGTACTCAATAGCCGCCCTGTGCAGCTCAATCTGTCACTTGTAAGCAGTACCACCGCTACTATTCCAGGCTTACCTGCACGTGTTTGTGCCAATCGTATGGATACGATTCTTTTTTATAGAGATCCAGCTTTTTTGTACAGCCGAAGAACTACAGGCTCAGGCTTTATAGATAGCAATGAATTGGTGATGTCCTATAGCAATACCGCTCCTTTTATCACCATTAGCAACAGCCCCAATAACGAAGTTTATGGATTTATTCCATCCAGACTTTCTCCTGGAGATTCTGTTACGGTTACGGCCAGTTATACCTCTATAGACACGGACAATAGTGTCTCTCCTTCACTTATTAGCATTCTTGGGTTCGAACGTGCTACAATAACCATCTACATAGATTCTGTCCCTTCTATTACGATTACGACCCTGAGCGGCCAAAGCACCTATTGCACCAATAG
>JBGCDW010000048.1:0-8167 GCA_045105775.1 Aureispira sp. | reverse complement strand
TAATATTCTCCATGAATGCTTGCACGGGACAGAACGAATTGAACAATGAAATGGCTATTTATTTTGCCCAGAGTATTTTTGAGGACAACAGAAGGATGGAGGCAAATCGAAGTGTAAATTTTATACTAGACGAAGCCAATCAACCTTCCTTGAAGGCGTATCAAGAAATGGCAAAAAACGGCTATATTAAGATGAACTTCATTGCATCCAATAGCAAATCTGCTCAATATGCGGTAACTATGCTGGCTCCCTCTCAGGAATTTTTGGCAGATTCTTTAAATCAATTGTATCAAACAATTGTTTATGATAGCTTGCATATCGCAGGGATAGAACAAATGGAGAATTGTTATAAAATCAGCTATCATGTTTTAAATATGCGACCAACGCCACTCAATAGGCACTACTATTATAAGCCCGAACGATTTACCCACAAACGATTGGAAGCCGTTTGCTTTGCTTGTTTGGTGGATGATGCTTGGGAGGTGTACAGAAATGAGCAATACAAAAATAGGGGACGATGGCACTTTCAGGTGCATCTCAATAAGCAGGATTAGTCTACTTCGATAGGCCAATCTGAATTGCCCCATTCTAACCAAGAACCATCGTAATTTTTGACTTTTTGATAACCTAGTAACTCTTTTAATACAAAGGTGATACAAGCAGAGCGTACGCCTGATTGACAATAGACAATAATGTTGTTGTCTGGCTTAATTTGTAGAGTTTGGAGTTTCTGTTTGATAAGATCCAAGTCTTTGAATGTGCCATCTGCTCCTTGGGCAATACGAACCAACTCTGACCAATCAAATCGTATAGCTGAGGGTATATGTCCTCCTCGTTTTACGTTTCCTTTTTTGAGCATCCCTGTATATTCCTCTATGGTTCTAGAATCGAGCAGCTGGCCTTGTTGGAGTATATGTTGCTGTACTTCTTCTTGATTGGCGTGGTTGCTATAGTCCATTGCTTGCAATTGAAAGGACGTTTTGGAGTGGTGAGGGGTAAGGGTGTCAATGGGATATTGAAGCAATTGCCACCTTTTAAAACTTCCATCTAGTATTTTGATCTTGTTGTAACCATAAGCAGACAATATCCACCACAATCTACAGGCATTGGAATTGCCATTACCATCATAAAGAACGAGTGTATCTTGTTGGCTTACTCCCCAAGTGCCGAGCAAGGTTTCCATTTGTGTTTTGTTGGCCATCATTCCTTTGGTTACATGGCTGTTATCTTCATAATCTTCTCTCCAGGTTCTTATAGCATGGGGTAGGTGCCCTTTCTGATAATCAACCGCTTTACGAATATCTATTATTGTATAACCATCTGTTTTATGGTTTAGAATGTTCAGCATCTGCTCGCAAGAAAGGAGTTTGGAGTTGTTCGTATCTAGGACTTCTACAGAATGGTGTATACAAGCTGCCAACAGCATGGTAAAACTTAAATGTATTATTAGTTTAGTTTTGTTGATGATAGTCATTTGAAGCTTAAATTGAGTTAAGAGTTGTCTTTATGCTTATATCAATCTTCAGTATAGGACAACCGAAATAAAAAGCAATATTGCCCTTAAAAGAGCCTAGATGTCAATCACAAGATAAAAGAAGTAATAGCGTTCATTTTATCTTATGGAGTTTTTTTAGAGTTGCACTTTTGTTTTAAATGCTTAAAATTAAAAAAAAGTGACATTTTTGATAATGCTAAAAATTAGTTATTAAAATAGAAAAGGATTGAATATAGACTTAGAATACTACTAAAGCCCCTTTATGAGTCCTTTGGTTAAGAAAGGTAGTTTGATTAACAATTTTATAAATTGTTTTTTACTTTTAAATTTCATTTTTTGTGACAAAGCTATATCTTTAGGTATGTAGTAAAATTTTAATTGAAATATAAGAAGGACATACTATGTGCTTTTAGATAATTGCCTGAATTAAAGACAATATCTGTTGGAGTAGATGTATAAAAATAATGGTGATGAACAAAGAAGAATTGGAAGATTCCATTCATTTTGCCCTAATACAAGGAAAGAAAGAGCAATTAGAAACACTTTCTAGAGAAGCTGTGAGTCTGTATCCTAGAGAAGCTTTTGGTTACGCTTATTTGGCAGAAGCTATTTTGATGGAATTTCCTACCCCTTATACCAAAGCAGAACACTGTCTTGCCAAAGCGACACAATTGGCTCCAACCAATACTTCTTATATAGCTCGTTTTGCAACGGTCAAAGACAAACAAAATCAGGGAGATAATGCTCAGGTTTTGTGGGAGAGGCTTTTGGAAATGGATCCTAACCATTTGGAAGCATTGATTGCTAAAGGTGTGCACGCACTAAATAATGTTCTGGATTACCACCAAGCCAAAGTTTTTTTTGATAGAGCTATCCAGCACCATATGGACGATCCTCAAAGCTATTTCTACAGAGCCATATGTTATCTCAAGTGGAAAGAATTTGAGAAAGCTTTGAAGGATTATGAATATTTTGTTCAGTTGAGTGGCACCAAAGAAAGGGTAGAAGAATTGCTTATTAAGGTAGAGATATGCCGTGGCCTAAATAATATAGATAGACTTACAGAGGCGTATAATGCAATTTCTAATCTAGTACCTGAAGATCCATTTTATTATAGGGAGTGTGCGAATGTTTTGTTTAGTAATGAACGATACAAAGCAGCTGCCGAGCAATACCGTGCTGCTCTAAAATGGACGCATAAAACGAACGCAGCATATAATGCCACAGCTTTTTCTTTGGGAGATGCCTTGTATAAGGATCAACAATATGAAGAAGCAATCACTGTTTTTGATCTTTACATTGAAAATGTTGAGTCGCCCATAATAGGATTGCTCAAACAAATAGATGTTTTCATTCAATTGAAGGAATACGACAATGCATTGAATAGAATTAAAGTGGCTCAAAATATCAATAAAGATCCGCTATATGTCGATCAACTGGTTAAGACAAAAGAAAAGTTATTGATTGAACTAAAAAACATGCGTTTCCCAAGCAGACGTTAGTTCACAGACAAGTTAAGAGGGTGAATCGTTCCACTTGAGGTTATTGCAGTTATTTCATCTCCTGCTGCAAACCTTATCTTTTAGGCAATTGTATTGTTTTCCTACTCTAGTGAATTTAAGAGCAGCAAAAGGCTCTACTATATTTTTTTCATTATTTTCTTGTGCAAAAAGTGATGTTAGAAAAAATGAAAAAAATATAGTAAAACATAATATTTTCATTGGTCAACAATATTTTAGTATAACTACCAATCTAAGAAGCTGCTGCTATTCAGAAAGAGCTGCTAAAAGCTTATCTATACTTTGTTGAAGTGTTTCTAGTTGTGCATCAACTACTTTACCCTCTTTAAAATTGTCAAAGAAAGAAGGTAAGCTAAAAGAGCTGGCAACAGTAGCTCCCTGATAAGGCAACGCGAGTTTAAAATAGTTGAGATGGTTGGCTCCTCCTCCAGCTCCTGGTGAAGTGCTCAAAAGTAAGACAGGTTTACTGTCAAAGGCGTTTTTTTGTCTTCTACTCAACCAATCCAATATGTTTTTAAGAAAAGCAGAAGGCCCCCCATTGTGCTCTGGTGAGCCAATAATGAATCCATCATGTGCCTGAATTAACGCAATCAATTCTGTGATTTCTTTAGGTGTTTGATCAGGATCCATATCAATAGAATACATAGGAACGTCCCAAGCTCTAATGTCTAGTACTTGAACTTCGGCATCTTTGACTAAAGAAGCTGTGAAATCAATTAATTGAGAATGAACAGATTTGCTATTGTTGCTACCTGCAAAGGCAAGAATCTTTTTCATGATAATTAAATTATAGTGTGATAAATAGTATTTTGTGTATAATAATGGTTACAGCTGTCAGACAGCTACTCAAAGTGCCCGACAGCTTCTCCAATTAACCTTAAACCTTAAGGCAGTTTCATGGGAACTTCCATGAGCAAAATCTGGCTATCCTTATTCGCTTTAATTTCAAAGGTATCCGTATCCCAAATACCAAAACCATCTCTTTTGTTCAATGCTTGTCCTGCTATTTCAGCAGAGCCATCAATAACAAAGGCATAAACGCCATTGTCAGGTTTGTGAATTTTATAATTACTTAGGACCTCTTGATCAAATTCTCCTAAATGAAACCAAGCATCTTGGTGAATCCAAACCCCTTGATCCTCCGCATTGGGAGAGAGAACTTGATAAAACTCGTTTTCTTTCTGTATATCTTTGATAGAAATTTGATCATAACGTGGCGTTACATTCCTTTTGTTGGGAAACACCCAAATCTGTAACAAATTCATGTCTTTATCGGGGTTGGCATTGTACTCACTGTGCTGAATGCCTGTGCCAGCACTCATCACTTGTACATCTCCATATTGTACAACAGCACCATTGCCCATGCTATCTTTGTGCTCTAGCGCGCCTGCCAATGGAATAGATATAATTTCCATATTGTCATGAGGGTGTGTTCCAAAACCTCTTGAAGGAGCAATCTTATCATCATTAAGCACGCGTAGTACGCCAAAGTGCATACGTTCTGGATTGTAATAATTAGCAAAACTAAAAGAGTGTTGTGCTTGGAGCCAGCCGTGGTTGGCTGCGCCTCTAGTGTTGGCTTTATGCAGTACCGTGTTCATACTATTCAATTTCTAAAGGATTGTAAAATATTATAGGACAAAGGTAAGGGCTGCCAGTAACAAAAAAAATGAAGTAGATTAAGAAAAAAGGTTGATCTAGGTCAACTTCGCTGTTCTTCGGCAATCTGTTTCCGCATTCTACTCAAAAACTCCTTGGTAATGCCCAAATAAGAGGCAATCATGTATTGAGGAACACGTTGTGCTATATTGGGATAGGTAGCTATAAACAAGAGATAACGCTCCCGAGCAGGCATGGCATGATTTCTTACAATACGTTTAGACATACTGGCATAGGCTTTTTGCATGATTAAACGAAAGTAACGCTCTAGTTTTGGAATGGCTTGATACAAGTACTCCATATCATTATAAGTCATATGCACCACAGTTGTTTTGTCTAGGCATTGGGCATTGAATTCGGCTGGTGTTTGAGTGGTAAAACTGCATACATCACCGACCCACCAATTTTCAATACCAAAATTGACAATGTGTTCGTTGCCTTCCTCATCCAAGTAAAAGGTTCTAGTTTTGCCCGAAATAATAAAAGTTTGATACTTACAAACATTGCCTTCCTGAACAATATATTGTCCTTTGAGATAAGTTTTGAGTAGCAGATGGTTTATTAAAATGGCTTTTTCTTCCTCTGTTAGTGTTATTTTATTGCAAATGCTGTCTAGAAACGGCTGGTACTTCATAAAGCCCAATAAATGGTTGAAAGTGATGATATTAGCTGTAGCAGCTTTAAAATTTGTTGGGGTTGAAAATAAGTGGTATCAATCATGCTTATGCTGGTGCTCAAAATTGGTTTGGTGGTGAAAATAAATGGGCTGTATAAAACTTCGCCCCCCATAACTCAGGGTATAATTGAGCCGTATTTTTTCTTCTTGCTCTACACTAATCAAAACAGTCTTTACATTGGACTCCGAAAAAAATCTATTGGGTTCCACTACTTCACAAGTACAATTGCCCCCACTTTGTTCTTTTAGGCCAACCAAGTGCCCATAGGCACTAGGGCCAACAGCAGGCTTTGCATCCGTTTTTGCATTGATCCACAAACAAATAACTTGAGCCTGTTGACGGGCGTAAATGGCCGTAATAGAATTTATATAGAAAAACAATCCTATACCAAGTAGTAGACTGATTATCAATAGTTTTTTCATGTGGATACCTAACTCTTAAGTAGAAAATTAATGCTACATTCTAGTAGCTTTGTTATCATTGATACGCAAGGTATCTAAGAACAAATCAATGATTTGAGCATCGTCCTTAAATTCTTCATTAATTAAGATGGTGACCACTACAATGCCTTGATCTTTTTCACCATAGGTTGCTACGGTAAAAATTTGCTCTTCGCCTTTATAACTGAGTGTTGCTTGAATACCCTTAATCGTCTGGCCACTTTTTAGCTTTTTGCGAAATGCTTTTTCTTTTTTGGTGTAGCCATAGCTGATGCTTTCTTTGGTGATTTCATTGAGCATCAACTGTGTCAAACTGCTAGGATCAATGGTGCTGTACTTCTGCACCATAAAACCATTGCCCGTTGATTTTAGAATCATACATTGTTCTATTCCTGTCTGAATTTTAGTGTTAGACACTCCCAAAGATTTATGATGCTTAAAAGAAATCATATCATCAGAATAGGTGAGAATACTTGGCTGTACGAGTTGAATGTCCAGTGTTGCTCCTGCGGCTGTTTGGTGCTTGGCTGGTTGGTTGAGGTCAATAGAAATGGAATCGTTGTTGATAATTAGAATATAATTGCCCTTGTTTTGGGATTGAGCAACCAAATTCATGGTTAAGAATAAGAAAAGAAGTACGCGTGTCATGTTGTTATGGTTTAAGTAATATGGTGAATTTTATGTTAGTATTGGGTTTAATGATCGACTTGTTGAATGTCCATTAGATACTGATCTATGGCTCCCCAAAGGAGATTGTCCTCACTCAAAATAATCTTGGTAACAGTAGGCGTACCAAAAAAGTAATTTACCTTCAAAGCAGCATCCCCAAAGGCATTAAATTCTTTTAAAATTTCTATAGTGAATTGTGCTTTGTCGTCAGCATTGGCAAAATGAACAACAGGTTCGTGTTCTAGTGCATTTTTGATAAACACCCCCAATAGATAACTATATCGTTTAAAATTAAACAAATACTTTTGATGACCATATAGTTCTTTAGGATTCTTATACAAATCATCGTCTTTGGAGAGGGTATAACATTGGTGCTGCAAAAAATCAGGCTTTTTGACCGTAAAAATTTGTTTTAGTTGTGTACAAATTTGCGGAGAACGCACATAAGAATGCCCTGTTTCTACTTTTACCAATTCCACATCATCAGGGCAGTTGATAGAGGTCAAATAATAGCGGCACAATTGGACAAAAAGCTGTGCTTTGTCATATTCATTTACAAAAAACAAATCCACCGTTTCCTTCTGCAAGGCATAGCCGCCAAAATACTCTTGCAAAAAGCCAATAATGACATAAAGTGAATCAATGGGGGCTACGTCCAATACTTTTACTTGAATCCATTGTTTGGGGGTCAAGGCTTGGATAGCATCTTCGGAATATGGTTTGTCTTTAGGCATTGGTTAGCATTTTGGTTCTTGTTTTTGGGTTGCTGCTTGAAAAAATGTTTGAAGTTAAATTTTGGTTCAGAGTAGACTAGGGGGATAGACAATCCTGCTTGATATAAACTAGTAAGGGCTTTGTGAATTTGAGGGTAAAAATCTGCCTGATTGATTGTCAGGTTTTCAATCAAATTAATGAATACATGCACAGTATTCAAAAAATCTTGTATTTCCTTAAGGTCTAATAATGCTTGTATTTTTTGGTTTAGGTGCTCCATTTGGATGAAAATTGGATAGGATGCTACAATTTTTTATATTTTATACAAACACTGTTCTCAGATAATGCTCAATTTATTTTTCTTATGCTGCTGAATACTTAAGTATTTAGGCAAAATCTATGCTCCTTCTTCTCAAGATAAAAACACCCCTTTCATAAAGCCCCAAAACAAAATCATAAACCCACCAATTTCTGCCACAATCAATAAATACATTAGTATATGGACCGTTTTGTTTTTTGTATCAAATTGATTGTTGGTTTCTTTGCGGTAGCCCAACCAAGCATATTTGATTATGGTGCCAACAAAAAAAGTGCAAAGTGTCCCAATGGCAATATAATTCCACTGGGCACTTAAGGCACTTAATTCGGCAAGCTTGGCCAAAAATAGGCAAGCAAAGGTATAAAAGAAGGACGCATAATGCGTCGTATCAATGTATCGATGCGCTTTTCTATCAGGACTTTTCATCATATCGGCATATTTCCACACGCCTGTTAGTAAGGCCGTTAGAAAAAGCAAACAAGCGGTAATGAGGGCTAATTCGCTGGGGTCGATTAATGTTAAGTCCATAATTCGGGGGTGTACAAAAAGTAAGGCAGTAAAAAAGAAGAAAGAAAAAAAGAACAACTTAGAAAAAGTGTTAATTTGAAAGTGACCAAACGATCAAATTATGCAGCTATTATGTCCAAGTTGTTCAAGTACAAATATAAAGAAGA
>JBGCDW010000047.1:0-7273 GCA_045105775.1 Aureispira sp. | reverse complement strand
GCTCAAACCCAAAGATTATACAACCCCTGATAGCCTTTTTTATGCCGTGGACAGGATTTGTGCAAACATTGGACATAACTTATTTCTGAACTTTTCAAAACAACATTTTTAGTTGTTATTATTTTTGAACGATTACTTATTGGTAAAAAATTGTTGTAATAAATAACTGTTGGCACCATGAATTTCTACGCCATCAAATCCAGCATCTAGTGCATTTTGTCCTGCTTGTTTAAAATCTTGTACCACTGCCTTGATTTCATCAACTTCTAATGCTTTTGGAGTTACGGTTTGTGTCATTCCATTTGTTGTAAACACAGCTCTATTGGGATTGATGGCCGAAGGGGCTACAGGCAAAGCTCCTTCGTGAAAACTAGGATGTGAAACACGTCCTACATGCCAAAGCTGTACATAGATTTTTCCGCCTTGGTCATGTACAGCCTTCGTTACTTTTTTCCAGCCTTCTACTTGCGCTGCGGTATGAATACCGGGCGTATGCACATAGCCTCTTCCTTGCGAAGAAACCACGGTTGCTTCTGTAATGATAAGTCCCGCGCTTGCACGTTGGGCATAATAGGTGGCGTGTATATCCATAGGTTTGTAGGCAGGACTATAGGCTCTTGAACGAGTTAGTGGTGCCATAAATACACGATTCTGAACAGTAATATCTCCTACTTGGGTGGCTTCTAATAATTTCATCGTAGTAAATTAGTCTTTTATATCATAACATTTTCAGACCAATTGGTCTAATTTGAATTTTTAACAAAAAAAAGCCTATTGGTTTAGGCTACGCCTAGAAATAAAAAAGACCTTCCTGAATCTTTATCAGAAAAGCCTTTGTTTTTGTGTTTTCGCTTACGGGAGTACTGGTTTTTATCTTTGTGGATACGTTTGCTTCTGCTGTAACCATGAGGATTTTCCTCCAAATACTGATCGCGTTGTGCCGCTCCTAATGCGCGTTCTATGGCATCATTTCGCCGCAATTTTTTCTTTTTCATGTGTATTGCTTTTGTTAATTGTTACTATAACACTTGCATCTCTTGTTTTTGTTCCCAGAATATGCAGGAATAAGCAATTCTATAAAATAATTTATGGCTGCTCTTGACAAATCCCCTGTAGTTTGTCAAAGTATTTTTTGTTAAATTTATACCCATCTCTAAACAGAATGAATTCGCCCTCTGCTTCTAAGTGTACTTGCTGGTTGTCCAAAAAACTAAGCGTCACTTCTGGATATAACAAACACCAGGCAAAATTATCTAAGGTCTTGTGAATGTGTACCATTATTCCATTAGGGCGCAATTCTATATTACTGTAGGTCAAATAATGATCGGCATTGACATACTGCTTCAAGCCATCGCTCAAGTCATCAATCACCATTCGACGCGATCCAATTCCCCCCTGCTTAAAACGCTGAAAGAAAGGAATGGGTGTACCCATCAATTCATTAATAGCCTCTATAATTTTTCGAATATTGTGAGTGGTATCAAATACAGGCATAAAAATTTACTTATATTGAAGATTCAACTGTTGTGCAACAATTCTTGAGTTTGTTTAGTCTTGTTATAACAGCTATTACCCCTCTTTGTTGCAACAGTAGTCTAAGATTGTCTTCCCTGTTAACAGAAATTATTGGTCATATGAATCTGCTCAAGGATTATTTTTATTATAGCAAAAAAGAGCGTTTGGCTGTTCTTGTTCTTTCAGCACTTATTCTTTTCATTGTATTAATAGGCGTTATTCAACGTTACCTACATACTCCTTTGACTACTGAACTTGGTACTTGGCAAGAGGAATTGGTTGCCTTTCAAGAACAACAATATACCATTCAGGCCGCTTCCAAATCTTACAAAAAAGCTTCTTGGAAGAACAAATCTTCTCGTTATCCAACAGCTAGTTTTAGTACTCCTGCTACGAATAACAAACCTTTACAGCCCTTTTCATTTGATCCCAATACCGTTAGTGCCGAAGAATTGGAACAAATGGGCGTACCACAAAAGGCTATCAAGAGTTGGATGAATTATAGAAATAAAGGCGGCTATTTTAAGAATAAGGCAAGTGTTAGTAAAGTGTATAATCTCCAAGCAGAGAATTACGAACAACTCAAAGATTACATACAGCTACCTGAAGAACAAACCGCCGCTGCCTCTATGCCGCTGCCAGCAGCTTTTGATTTTGATCCCAACACCAGTTCAGCAGAGGAATTTCAACAACTAGGTTTATCCTCCAAAACGATCAAAAGTATTCTCAACTATAGAAGCAAAGGCGGTTACTTTAAAGAAGCTTCGGATTTCAAAAAAATATATACGCTCCCTGATAGTGTTTATCAACATGTAGCCCCACACATCCAAATTGTAGCGCAACCTCAACAACGCAATTATCCAGCAAGAAAAGCACGGAGTTATACGGTTGTGGATATTAATACCGCCGAGCAAACAGATTTTGAACAATTTAGAGGCATTGGCCCTTCGTATGCACGGCGATTGCTAGAATTGCGCGAACGTCTTGGGGGCTTTATCCATGTCGATCAAGTTGGAGAGCTTTACCGATTGGCGGATTCTACGTTTCAACAAATGCGTCCTTTTTTGCGCTGTGTTCCTATTTCAATCACCCAAATCAACATCAATACCGCTACGGTACAAGAATTGCAAGCACATCCTTACTTGCGTTGGTCACATGCCAAGGCTATTGTACAATACCGAGAACAGAAAGGAGCTTGGAAAAGCGTAGAATTGCTACAAATTCTCCCCGAATTGGATGATGGCAAAAACACCTTTGAGCGTATTCGTCCCTATTTGACACACTGATAATCAAGCACTATATTTCTTCATAAGAACTTTTCAATAGCTTAACAAGCGCACTAATGAACTAGAGAACTTGGTACAATAGTAGTATGGTATATCTGAGATTGTAACACATTTTGCTATCTTTGCGGCCTTATTAGGTCTGAATGTTCATAGGGAGCAAACGTGAATTAACACATTCGTATTAACCTTTTGGGTAGATTTAACGTTTATAGGTTTAGTTGAGGGCATAAAAGCACTATAACGGTTCTCCAATGACTTGTTTCTAATGAAATTATTGGTCTTGATAGGCCACTTTGAAACGTACCACTATCAATAATTATGGCATTAAAAAAAAGAAATAAAGAAGAAGTTATCCAAAATCCTAAAGCTAATTACAAGATTCCAGGCAGTCAATTGTATGTGACTCGTTTAGAGAATTTGTGGCGCATGTTTGGACGTAATAAAACGGATAAAACTCGACGAGGTCTTCAGGCACGCATTTATTTCTTCTCTATACTTACCACTCCTTTGCAGTGGATTCAGCGATTATGGCTCAAGTTCAGGTTGAGAAGTGTAGATTTAACTAAGACTTCTCCTGTGTTTATTTTGGGCCATTGGCGTAGTGGCACTACTCATGTTCATTATACCTTGGCAAAAGACAAACAATTTACATATCTCAACAATTTTCAGAGCTTTTTCTTTACGATCTGTATGTTGGGGCAATGGACAGAAAAATTACTAGGACGCTGGGTGCCTAGTACACGGCCTATGGATAATATGGAATTTACACTTTCCAAGCCTCAAGAGGAAGAACAAGTATTGAGCAATATTACGCATACTGCTGGAGTGGGTAGTTTTTATTTTCCCAGAAATAGAACTTATTTTTACAAGTATAATCTCTTCAAGGACATTTCTACCAAAGAGTACAAACGTTGGAGAAAGTATTACAATTATGTTTTAGAGTGCATTCATGTGATGGGCAATGGTCGCCGATTATTGCTCAAAAATCCGAACAATACCGCTCGTGCCCAAGAATTATTAAAATTATATCCCAAAGCCAAATTTATATACATTCATCGAAATCCATACAGTGTATATTTATCGACCAAGCACTTGCATCGTGCCGTATTGCGCGGCCAGCGTTTGCAAGAAATATCAGAAGCGGAAGAGGACGATATGATTATGGAGAATTATCGCTTAATTATGCAAGGTTATTTAGATACTCGGGCGGCGATTCCCAAAGGGCAATTGATTGAAATTGCTTATAATGATATTGGAACAGCAAAAGAGATAGATGTTTATAAAGAGATTTATCAAACATTGGACTTGGGAAACTGGGAAACTGTTGGCCCCAAAATCGCGGCTTATTTAGAAACCAAAAAAGGATACAAAAAGAATGCTTTTGTGCCTATTGCACCTGAAATTGTCGCTCGTATTCAGAACGAATGGAGTTTTGTTTTTGAAGAGTTTGGTTATGATTTAGAATACAAAGATAATACGCAAACTACTCCTGCTTAGACAGTAATAAAACAACTACTAAAAATCCTCCGTTGCACGAGCAAAGGAGGATTTTTTAGTAAGTTATTGTTGCTATAGGTTTAGTGTTGCAAAAAGGCCAAATACTTAGGGTCTTCGTCTTCGTATACGGCAATGCCCTCCAAATCCCATGCTTGTTGCAAGGCTGGACGTGCCAAATCCCAGTTTTCTAATTCATACTGTGCTTGTCCTAACCTCAAATAAATGAACGGATTTTGCTTCCCTTCAAAACAATCTAGCGCACGGGTCAATTGTTCTACAGCCTTGTCATAAATACCTGCCTCAAAATAAATATCGCCAATATTGAGCAAGAGCCAAGTCCCTGCTGGATACTGTGTCTGTGGTTCGGGCAGCAAGTTGAATGCCTTCCAGAAACGCTTGAGGGCAGCCCGTGGCTTGCCACGCTCCAAATCATCCTCTCCCTTATCGCAAAGTGCTTCTATTTTGTCAAATACCTCATCGCCAGGGTAATTATCATTTTGCATGGTTTTGATTTTATAGTATTTCGTTTTTTCTTAAGAAAATCTATCTTCTTGGATTCGGAATGTACCACTTACTTAGGTTGGAGGTGTCCATTCTTCATCTTCTTGCTCTTGCTGTTTTTTATGTTTTTGTTTGAATGCTTCGATATAAGCTTGCATATTTTGCGCTGATGTTTCCAAATCACTGCTGTCATAAGCTGGAATTTGAGAATTCTCAGGCGTGCTTTCTACATATACAGAAGTAGAAGGAAAGGCAATATGTACGTTCAATGCTTCTGCTAGTTTGAGAATATTGAATAGCATTTCTTCTCTCAATTTGAGATTTTGTGCAAATTCTGTTGTTTCAAAAAAGACCATGAACATAATATCCAAAGAAGAGCCCCCCATATTGTTGAGGTAAATGTGATACATATCACTCTTGGTTTGTGGGTGTGCTACGGTAAGTGCTCTTAAGCCTTCAATAAATTGTTCTATTAGTGCTGGAGGGGTGTAATAAGCCACGCCTATGGTGGTATTAAAACGGCGATAACGCAATTTGCCCATATTATCAACAGTCATGTCTACCAAGGAGCCATTGGGAATAGAAATAAGCGAGCTATCGGGTGTGCGAATACGGGTAGAGCGAAAACCTATTTCTTCGACGGTACCACTCACACCACCACTGGTAACGAAGTCTCCCAATTCAAATGGACGATCCAAATAAATCATCACTGATCCAATAACGTGCTTAACGGTGTCTTGTGCTGCCAAGGCCAAGGCCAAACCACCAATAGATAAACCTGCAATAAGTGCCGTCAAATCTACCTTAAAAACATCTAAGACATGAATCGCTCCAATGACAATAACAAGTATCTTGAGTGCTTTGATAAAAATAGGAAGCAATTGGTCATCTGATTTACTCTCCGTCCGATCAACAATCAATTGAAAATAGGAGCGTGTTAATTCTATGCTATTGAGTACAATCAATACCGCGCAGATAGTATTAAAAATCCGAAGCCCTGCCAACAAATAAAAACTCAGCCCAACAGGCAACATTAATACAGGAATAAAAATAAAGATGATGTAGGCCACCACTATATACGAGATCAGACGCGCTATTTTTCTGACAATTTGTTCATCAAAATGATTGCGCCCCAAACGGGTATTGGCCAGAAACTTAAAGAATATATTAAGGATTCTCCAAACAATAAAATGCAGGATAAAAGCCAGTAACAACAGCACTAAAATTGCCAAATACTGCCATGCTTCTAGCCCCAACAACTTATGTCCACCCTTGGGCACCAATTCTAATAATAAATGGCTTCCAAGTGGATATACAGAACGGTGAAGTCCAGGAATAGCGGCCACTGAAGCAGGGTCATAACGCCAGTAGTTGGCGTATTTTTTTGTGCGTTTATTGTTATTTACCAGTGGTTTTATGATATAGATTTCTGGCAATTCATTGGGAAAAGGAATATACACCGCATTGCCACTGACGGAATCAATAAAATCTGGATTATCGGGAATGAGATCTTCTCTGACAATTAAACCACGCCCGTCCAAAATTTGCTTAAGTTTGATCGCACGATCTCGCAACACGGGTGTCACTTTTCTTATATCTCCAACCAAAGCCGCCGCCGCACTATCTACATTATAATGTTTGGAACTGGGATCTAAATAATAAATATGCTGGTGGGCTACCTCTTGGGGTGTAGCCAAATTTCCCGATGGTTTTTCACTGTCAAATTGTGCCCAAAGTATATTGGCACTACACAAAACCATCAATAACGTAAGTAAACGTATCATAATTGAGTTAAAAACTTATATCCATTGCTGTTATTTGCCAGAATAGTAAGTAGCATCTTCTAGGATATACAACAAACGAAAAGGATCGTACTCTTGTCCTTCCTTTTTGCGATTGATCCTTAAAGTTCCTTCTAATATAATAGCCTTGTCCATTCTGTAAATAATAGGGTTCTTTGCTTCTATTTCAATGACCGATTCTGGCCCTGCAGCACCACAAAAATAACAAGAACTGTAAGAAAATTTAGAAAGAGTCATTCGTCCTTTTGTCAAATCTGCTGGAATGATAAAGCCCTTAAGGTATACCTTTTGGCCGTCAAGTGCTAAGATATCTTTCCCAAATTTAGGAATACGAGCAAAATTTTCTGTTTTGGGATCATACTTGTTCTTTAAGGTCACTTTGGTCATGTCAATCCAATAATTTTTCTCTAATTCCTCATACTGACCTTGTGCCCAATAACTGGTTAACAACAATAATACAACCGCTATAATTTTCATATTCTTCATAATTAAACAGTCCACTAATAATAGACATTATCACGACTAAATTCGTAGCGAAAAAAGCATCTTTTTACTTCGTGAGCCCTTCGGGGTTGTACCTTTTAGGTACAACCCACGCAGATCGCTTTGCGAGTGCCTTGATTGATGAAAAAACCTTACTTTTTGTCTCTGTACAACTCCAGTCGTGATAAT